>JAYUUR010000103.1:0-2030 GCA_043754475.1 Saprospiraceae bacterium
TTCAATACCATAATTAACGGCATTTTTATCCATTTTCCATTTAAGGTTAACTACCCCTGAGCGGTCGATATTGTTTTCGGCTTTCAAACCCGTTGGCGGGGCGATGGCATTGATGGATTTGGCTTCCGGCACCAGTTCAAAACCAGCGTCAAGGGCGAGTTTTTCATTGCCTTTTGCGAGATACTCTATTTGGTCTGCCACCTCATCCAATTGGTCAATCATGGCTTCGAAACATTCATTTTTGATAATTGTCAATTTCTTACCACCATCGGCAGCATTACCGTCTGCCACTTCAAATGCTGTATTGCGGACTTTCAATTCCGTAATATTAGCCGCAAAATCGGCGAACTGTGCGTCATCTTTCATGCGTAGATAGACGACGTTGGCAAAGCTGATGGCTTTGTCTTGAGTCATGCGCTTATAACTGCGCTTAATAATTTTTTTCATTTTTGATTATTTAATGCCCTTGTGAATGTATAGGCATTTTTTTTATATCAATAAATGTACCAAATCATATATTTAAATAAAAAATAACTTTCGCTCAGTAAAAAACTCAAACAAGAGTAAATCATTGTTCAACGACAATGAGTTATTGTTGTATAACAATGAAATAATGTTCTGTGAGTTTAAAGCTATGTTGTATGAGTTTAAAGCTATGTTGTATGAGTTTAAACCATTGTTCCATGAATTTGAATCATTGTTGTAGAACATTGCTTCATTGTTGTAGAACAATGAAGCAATGTTCCATGCGGATGAACCAATGTTCTTCACCAATATTTTATTCTTGTTGAGCATTTTTGTAGAACAAGAGGTGGAGGTACTGAGGGAGTGGATGGCTTTACCACGCGCGAGCATTCCTGTTTTAACGGTTTTTCATGCAATGAATTTAATGTATTTTCTACGGGCTTCTTAATTATTTAATTCAAAATATTGTTTCAAATCATTAAATTTTTTATTATCTTGCCATTCACTATTTAGCCTATCTGAATTATTTAACCCTTCAATTATAGTTTATGAATATCAAGAAAACAATCAACGACGAATTTACCTATCTGGTACAGCAAACAACCCTACTTGTCGGCGAATCTGCCATCCCAATAAAAGCGAAGCCCGTAGAAGATATACTAAAACATCTCGAAGAACTTAATTTACCCGACCATTTTTATCTCGTTATGGATTACAAAAAAGGGGAAGTTGTGTGGTCACATGGCTTCGATAGGTGTCTTGGTTACACTGAAAAATTCACATCGGAAGCCTTTTTTCCAGATAAAGTGCATTCCTTTTTTCAATATTGGAATTCTCTTTTGGGTTATGCTTTCTATAAACATTTTAAAAATTTAATTCGGGATTATGCATTTTTAAATTTCAGATACGACATAAATTTACCTGTTCGCAAGGCAAATGGTACTTACGTCTGCGTGAGAAAAACCAATATGACGCTTGAAACTGACGAAAAAGGCTTTATTTACAGTTCGATTAGCTATTTTACAATCATTGACGACTACAAAGGACATTCTTTACACCCTCGAGTTTTTAACGGCAACAACGAACGTTGGTACGAAGTAGAAGCCGAGATTCAGTCTTTTGCAGCCGATTATGCTGACATTAAACCCGAACAAGAGTTTACGGAAAGAGAATTTCAAATTCTAAAAAAATGTTGCGAAATACATCGAGAACCTTCTCGTGGCTCCCTTTTACTAACTGAATTTCATCTCAGCCCTCAAACGCGTGATAGAGTTTTACTTGTTATAAAAAATAAAATCAATAGTTTATTCCTTTTGGATAAAAAGCTGTATGTCAACGCTCCCCTCAGTGAAACAGCCTGTTTACCCATTTTTAGTGACACTTATGAAGCAGCCATATTTCTGAAAGAATCTTGGATTTTGGATATTTTGGACTACCGTTATCAAAAGAATCCTTCTTTTTTTCAAAAAAAAAACTAAACTTTGAGTAGCCTACTCACGAAAAATGAGTAGTACATAATTTTTTTACATTATAAATAGCACTCATTTTTGTCTTATCAAGAATGA
>JAYUUR010000104.1:0-2023 GCA_043754475.1 Saprospiraceae bacterium
GAAGAGCTGATTGAATGGACAAAAAGCCGCATCGCTGCTTATAAATACCCGCGTATCGTTGAATTTTTAGACGCCTTGCCGATGAGTGCAACGGGTAAAATATTGAAAAAGGATTTGAGGAAATAAGATGATACCCCCTCAGTAAAAAACTCAATTTCAACTAATAAAATTATCTAATCATGACTGTACAAGACATCCTCTCCGAACTTGCTCAAATGGGCAATGAAAGTACCAAAAGAATATTCATGCGGCACGGTGCTATTGAGCCGATATATGGTGTAAAAATCGGTGATTTGAAAAAAATTCAGAAAATTATCAAGAAGGACTATCAACTTGCACTTGACCTTTATGCCACCGGCAACTCCGACGCCATGTACCTCGCCGGGCTCATTGCCGACGAGAAGAAGATGACAAAAGCCGATTTGCAACTTTGGATAGAGCAAGCTACTTGGCAGATGCTCAGCGAATATGCCGTTGCATGGATTACTGCGGAAAGCCGCTTCGGGGCAGAATTAGCCCGCGAATGGATTGAATCCGATAGTGAAAAAATTGCTGCTGCCGGCTGGTCAACATGGTCGAGTGTGGCGTCGATAAAACCCGATAATGAATTAGATATCAATGAGTTATCACTTTTATTAGACCGCGTTCAAAAGGATATTCACAACTCGCAAAATCGAGTGCGCTATGCTATGAATGGCTTTGTGATAGCCGTCGGGGGCTACGTGGCGGCACTGATTGAGAAAGCCTTCGCAGTAGCGGATAGCGTCGGTAAAGTAACCGTCAATATGGGCAATACGACTTGCGATGTACCCTCTGCATCTGATTATTTGGATAAAATAATGGCGATGAATAAGATTGGTAAAAAGAAGAAGATGGCGCGGTGTTAATTTGCCCATTACACCCCCTCAGTATTTCGCCTATTTTTTATGCGTAAAATGAAAATTCAATTCATTTTTCAAATAATCAGGCAAATCAGGTACCGATGAGCGATTGACCAAAAGCGTAGAGATATTGTGCAAATCGCCGAAAATAGTATGCGATTGAGCAGTCGTTTTGAGATAATCATGACCCGATGAGCCGCCTGTTCCTATCTTTCTACCCAACATCCGCAGCACCATTTGAGCATGCCGATAGCGCCAAGTGGTGAGCAATTCGTCCAAGTCCATGAGCTTTGTCAGCATTTGATAGGGGTTGCTCAAGATGGGTTCTGTATTATAAATGGTGATAAACAAAGCACTCAATGTAGCCCGATAAGAGAACTTTAATTGCCCATTTTGCTGCGCTTCATGGTGTTTTTGTTCATTTAAAACCTGTTGAAAATAAGAATCCGTATTGCCCAACATCTGCAAACGCATGGCTTTCTCTTGTTCATTCAGGTATGGCGTTTCTTGAATCGCTTTTTGCTCACGTTTGAGCATTGACAAAACTGCATTTTTATAATGCTCCAAAAAGTTAAACTCTTTAAATTCAATAAACGGTATTCTTTCAAGCCAACGCCCGACCAAATCCAAGAGCGAAGGCTGATTTTCAAGGCGCAGCATCTCCTCTTGTTGCTGCGGTTCAAGAGCATGATGATATGGCTGACCGTTGTAAGTGACTCGTTGCGCCGTTTTCAAACCCAACATGGTTTCTATTAAACGAAATTGAAAACTTTGAAAACCTGAAGCTGGAAACAAGTAATCCCTAAAATCAAGGAAATCCAAAGGCGACATGGTTTCCAAAACCCGAATTTGTTGAATCAATAACTCCATAATCACAATCAGCCGATTCAAGCGAGCGACTACTACATTCAGCGCACGCTCGTCCACATACTCCTGCTGCATGACTTCAATCACGGATTGCAATTCATGAATCACTTGCTTAAACCACAATTCATACGCCTGATGAATGACGATGAACAACATTTCATCGTGTGCGGGCTTGCCACTCATGGCACTGCGCGGCTCTTGCGCTTGTAGGATTTTATCTAACTGCAAATATTGGTGATAATGGGTTGTGGCGTATTTTGAGTTTTTCATAATTC
>JAYUUR010000105.1:0-5937 GCA_043754475.1 Saprospiraceae bacterium
TACCCTCAGTTGAAAGGCGTTCAAAAGCAAGTATTGCGCTATAAACGCGCGGACGGAGTTGACCTCAACGCCACGCTTTATTTACCGGCAGGTTATAAAAAAGAAGATGGACCGCTACCGACTTTTTTATGGGCATATCCGACCGAATATAAAAGCAAGGAGGCAGCGAGTCAAGTAACAGGCTCTCCCCATACGTTCAATCGTATCAGCTATTGGGGTGCAGCGGCTTTCGTGACGATGGGCTATGCTATTTTGGATAATGCCTCAATCCCCATCGTGGGCGAAGGCGATAAAGAGCCGAACGATACCTATGTTGAGCAACTGGTGGGCGGTGCTAAAGCGGCGATTGACGAAGGCGTGAGATTGGGCGTGGTAGATGCCTCGCGCGTAGGCGTGGGTGGTCACTCTTACGGTGCATTTATGACCGCTAACTTATTGACACACAGCAACTTATTCAAAGCCGGCATTGCTCGAAGCGGTGCTTATAACCGCACCCTCACGCCTTATGGTTTCCAAGCTGAAGAGCGCACTTACTGGCAGGCCCCCTCAGTATATAACACCATGTCGCCGTTTATGAATGCTGATAAAATGAAAACGCCCTTGCTTTTGACGCATGGCGAAGCAGATAATAATACAGGTACATTTCCCTTGCAAAGTGAGCGGTATTATAATGCGCTGAAAGGTATGGGCGCAACGGTACGGTTTGTCTTATTGCCTTACGAAAGTCATGGTTATACGGCGAAGGAATCGCTGTTGCACATGCTATATGAGATGGATGGTTGGTTGGATAAATATGTAAAAAAGGGTAAGAAATTGCCTTAACACGTTAGGATATTTTTTTGTTACACATAGAGAACATAGGACACATAAATTAGGCATGCAAACTATGTGTCCTATGTTCTCTATGTGTAACAAAAAAAGTAAATGTGTTCAAACCTCAATTTTAGACATTAATATCGCGTTCGTCAAGGTATTTTTGAATATTGAAAAATATGCCTTCCATAATTTCAATATCATTTACCCAACTCATTGTCAGCCAAGCATTATTAGGTGTGGCGATGATGACTTTTTTGATATTGGTTAAAATCCAAATGACTTTTTCAACACCAAAATCAAGCATTTTTTGCGTTTTTTTATTCAAATATTCCAAATCGTGCATACTATCGGGGTCAATATCAATATCTACTTCGATGACAATTTTAGCTGGAAAATCAGTATATTTTTTAGAAATTTGAGAACCTAATAAGCGATTATAAATACCAATATCATTTGAAATATTGTCTTTATGCTCTAAATGAACGCCCGGTTCTCCTATCAAAAAATCATATTGAGTTAAGTCTAATTGTCGAGCTAATATAATGGTGATATAGCTCGTAATAATAGCTTGGTAACTACTCGTTCCCATAATTTCTTCGGTGGTTTTTAGTTTTCTCAAGACGTCTTTATAGCCACGCCGATATAGCAGTTGCCCATCCAATACTTCCCAAACTAAGTATTGAGGCACTTTTCGGACACGGCTTTTAGGTGAATCTTTCTTATTTTCTTTTACTGCAAGCATCTTTTAATTTTTTTCAAAATTACAGCCTTTTGTCAATATAAAAAGAGCTGAAAGTTATTGATTATTAGGTTATTGAGTTATTGCCCATAATGATTAACCTAATAATCAATAACTTTTAAGAAATACTAAAGTTCTCTAATCCAAATATTGCGGTAGCTCACCTCATTGCTATGGTCTTGCAATTCGATAGGCCCTTTGCCGTGTGCTATCCATTTGGGTGAGCCGATATATTCCGTTGTACCTTGTATTTCAAAATGATTTTGAACGATAATACCGTTGTGAATAACCGTTACATAAGCCGGTTTTTCAACAGTACCATTTTTACGAAATTTTGGCGCGGTGTAAATAATATCGTACGTATTCCATTCGCCTTCTTTGCGGCAGGCATTCACCATTGGAGACGTTTGCTTGTAAATGCTGCCTGCTTGACCATTGACATACGTTTCGCTTTCACGGCTATTCAAGACCTGCACTTCGTAGCGTCCTTGTAGAAATACACCGCTATTGCCTCTGCCCTGCCCTTGCCGTGAAGCCGGTTCTATGGGTGATTTCCACTCAATATGCAATTGAAAATCATTAAATTCCTGCTTAGTTCTGATAGCCTTGCTTCTTGGAACAACTGTCATAGAGCCATCGCTGTTGATTTTCCAACCCACAGGACTACCATGCACAGCACTATCTGAACGTTCCCATTTATCAAAATTTTTACCATCAAAAAGGACAATCGCATCGGAAGGGGCATTGCCTACAACCGTTGCAGCATCCACCTTTCGTACTTTAGGTTCATAGAACTCTGTTTGCTCAGGTTTTACCAAAGCGGGAAACTCTTGAGCAAATAATGCAAATGTGCAAATGCCGAGCAACAGCGTAAAAGTTAATTTAACTATTTTCATAACTACTTGATTTTTAATTTATTATAAAATTATTTTAATTCAAAATATTCATTTCAAATCATTTCAAATCATAGTAAGCCTTTGAGGCTTACTATGATTCAAATACTGAGGGGGGTCATTTGACAATCAATTTCATCAAAACATCTGCCACCAATTGATTGCCTGCTTCATTCAGATGCACTCTATCGGAGGTTAAAATACCTGCTTCTCTATTCGTTGAATTTTTTTCAAGATTGTATTTCAAAAATTCTTTTCTCAAATCAGCCACTTGGCAGTCAAATTTAGCTGCTACATTGCGAATAATTTGAGAATAAAAATTCAAATCACCGTCTTGTTGATTCGAAAAATCCGTTCTTTCACCTATCGTTGCAGGCGTGACGACGATGACTTTAATGCCTTGAGATTGGAATTTTTTAATCAATGCGACATAGAATTTTTCAAATTTATCAGCGTCTGTGCCTGTGCCATACGATGTTTTATGCCAAACGTCATTCACCCCCACCCATATCACCACCACATCGGGTTTATGGATTAAAACATCGTCTTCCAATCTCAAATATAGGTCATAGACTTTGTTGCCGCCGATGCCCGCGCCAATGAGTTGATAATTGTCTTTGATGCCTTGTTTTTCAAGCATCGTTTTCATTTTATCAATATATCCGCCCGGATTTACACCTGCTTGAGTGATAGAATCGCCAAAGAAAACGATTTTTAAAGGCGCACTGAAAGGTTGAAATGCTGAGAAACCGACGAATGTGAGGAGAGCCAAAAAGTATTTTTTAATACGATTCATGATAGTTAGTTTTTCATAGATGATTGAAAAGCCCCCTAACCCCCAAAGGGGAAAAATTTAAGAGGTATTTTTAAATTATTGTTATGATTTTAAATGCTTCCAAAGCGTTCCCCCTTTGGGGGTTAGGGGGCTTTTAGACTGTCAAGCCAATTGCCGAGCCTATCCATCCATTTATCAGAGGTCGTTTTATTGTCCATGCCAAAGCCATGACCGCCTTTTGGATAAAGGTGCATTTCGGCAGACACCTTGTTTTTTATACAAGATTTATAAAATTCAACACTGTTTCCCACCTTGACAGCATCGTCATCACCTGCATGTACAAGGAAAGTAGGCGGCGTTTCAGCCGTCACTTGCTCTTCATTTGAGAAGGCATATATTTTTTCAAAGGATGGGTTTTGACCAATCAATTTATCGCGCGAACCCATATGCGTCAGTTCATTTTTGAAACTGATAACAGGATAAATCAACATCATAAAGTCTGGACGCACTGAAAATGTATCATTTACTGAGGGGTCGGCTTTTGTTTGAAAATGCGTACCAGCAGTAGAAGCTAAATGCCCACCCGCTGAAAAGCCCATAATGCCTATGCGATTGGGTTTCAATTTCCACTTAGCTGCATTTTGCCGAACAAGGCGAATCGCTTGTTGGGCATCTTGTAATGCACCGATGGATTCATCCACCATCGTCCTCGAACTGGGCATCCGATAGCGGACAACGAAAGCCGTTACACCCATTTCGTTCAGTTTTTTCGCCACTTGCACACCCTCGTGGTCATCAGCCGTACCCCTGTAACCACCGCCCGGGCAGATAATAACTGTCGTACCATTTTTGATTTTTTCTGGTGGGTCAAAACGGGCTATCGTTGGCACCGATATATCGGTAGTGAACTGAATTTGACCTTGATTTATAGCAGTTTTTTCAAGATTCTCGGAAGGCTTTGAATTGGGAATAGTGCCTTCGTACAGTTTGACGTAATTATTTTGAGCATTCACGGCGGTGAATGTGGTGCTAATGAGTAAAATGGTTAATAAAAATTTCATAATTTTTAAATGAGACTTGAACGATTAATCCATAAAATGTTGTTGAGTTTTCAAACACCAAGATAGGGTTAAATTTAACTTTCAAGACCTTTAAATAGTTCTTTTTTTATTGTGATGGTTTTTTATTCTTAAAGTGTACTATATTTACGTAATATTAAAACTGAAAATGAAAAACATAAAACTAATTCAATAAATGAAATCAACCAATCCAAAATCTACTCTCCTATTTATTTTTCTATTCTTTTGTTTTACTCTATTTTCACAAGAGAATCCACAGTTTTATAAAGCATTAAAGGTAGATATAGGTGTTTTTATTTTTGATAATAAATGGACTGGTCAAACGCGGTCATCCTATCAAGAATTAATGGTTCATTTGAGTGTTTCAAAAAAAATAGCACCGCAATGGGATTTAGGCGTTACTTCTCTTTTTCTGGTTCAATTACCCAAATATAGCTCATACTTTTTTTCCGCATTGGATAGATTTTATATAACAGGACCTTTCGTCCGTTACTATTTTGGCAATTTTTCTTTAAACCCTTATTGGGAAGGAAGTCTTGAATATGGCAACCTTTGTAATTGCTATTTCAATTCCACATTTGGTGAATTTCACATACTGAATAATGCTTTTTATTTAGGTAATAATTTAGGATTAGAGAAAAAAATTGCTTCAAATGTATTTGTAAAAGTGAATTTGAAGGCATATTATCTCTTTAATTCTGTGGAAAATAAAAAGCTCCTCATCCGCCCATGCATCAATTTCAATTTTCGTTTAAATAAAAAACTCAAGCATTATCCGCCATTAATTTATAATCCAAGGGTTTAAATTTAATTTCATAAAAATAATAGGCAATTAGCATTCAAACCGCTAATTGCCTATATTTTTGAGTAATATACTGAGGGGGTGTTATATATCACAAATCTTAACGCACTTCTCCAAAGAAGCCAATTTATCCGTATTGGCAGGTATAAACTCTTGCGCTACATAGCCTTTATAACCCAATTCCACGATGGCTTTCATGATGGCAGGATAGTACAATTCCTGAGATTCGTCAATCTCATGTCTGCCCGGTACGCCGCCTGTGTGATAATGCGCGATGTACTCTTGGTAGGTGCGGATATTGCGGATAACGTCGCCTTCCATTATTTGCATGTGATAAATATCGTAGAGCAATTTAAATTTATCTGAACCAACAGATTTTGACAAAGCAGCCCCCCACTCAGTGTGGTCGCATTGATAATCTTTATGGTCAACTTTTGAATTGAGTAGCTCCATACAGATGGTTACATTGTGCTTTTCAGCCGTTTTCATCAATTGTTTCAAGCCAACAGCGCAATTTGCCAAGCCTTGAATATCGCTCAAACCTTCCCGATTGCCTGAAAAACAGATGATATTTTTCAAACCCAATTGAGCGGCTTTTGGAATGCGGTCTTCATAATATTCAATCAAAGCCTTGTGGTTTTCAATGCGGTTAAAGCCCTTATTGATGCCATAACCTTTCAAATCTTGGTGCACCATGGAGCAAGTCAAACCGTATTTTTGAGCCGTTGGCACTTCGTCAATGGTCAAAAGGTCGAGGGCGACCAAGCCGATTTCCTTGCTACGTTTGCACAACTCATCAAGCGGAATGCTCGAATAGCACCAGCGACAAGCGG
>JAYUUR010000106.1:0-5929 GCA_043754475.1 Saprospiraceae bacterium
GAGCGCAAATTGGAAACATCGACAACGAGCAACTGATTATTGCCATTATTGCAAAGCGTGCCAGAGCGAAGCGTCACATAAGCGCGATTGCCATCCACGTACACGGGGTCGCAAGCGCGTCCATGCGTGAAAATACTCAGTTGAGTAGGGTTAGTCGGGTTGACCAAATCGTAGATAAACATACTCGTTTGAGAGCCAATAAAGAGCTTGTCGGTATGTGGAAAAAGGGTTTCGATGCCCCAACCGATATTAAGTGTATTATTCAAACTTGGATTGTCTAACTGTTTGATATTGAACACTTTAAGCTCATTTTGATTGATGGCATAGAGGTAGTTAGAATAGAGTGTGAAGCGAGCTTGAGAGCCACCCACGCCTGCTGGTTGTGCTGCTGAACTATTAGTAGCTTGCGAGGGAAACGATGAGGAACTCTTCGTGAATACTCTATCCTCTTGTGAAAACCAACCACCACCATTGAAGATTTGAGGATTATTGCAATCAATCTCTTGAGTTATTTTTTCAGGTTTGTAATCCACCAACCAACCGCGTTGAGGGTCGCGCCAAAACTTGCTCAGGAATACCCCCTCAGTCCGTTTGGTCAATTGAGGTTGCAACACGTTTGAAATATTGATGGCGAGCAAATCCGTATAGCTATCTGCATAAAGAATATCGCCCTTCACGGCGATGTCCACATTGCCCACAATCTTTATAAACCCTTTATTTTGAGGAGCTTGTACATTGGAGTTATCAATCAGATGAATGCCTTCTTTTTCCTCATTGATAATCATGTATTGCTTATAAAAGTAAATTTTGCCTGGATTTTTCAAGGCGCGAGCCGCTTGATACTGAGGGGTCTCTCGCATTTCGGCATCCGTTTTATAAACCGGTGTCCATTGCGTATAAGTGGTCGTATTCTCACATTTATCTTTCAAACAGCCGTTGAGAACCATTGAAAGCAGGACGAAAAGAAAGGGCGAGCCAATTGTATTGAGCTTTTTCATTGTTTTAATTTTTGATGAATTTAAATTTGATTACAATTTGTAAGACTCGATTTTGTAGAAAAGGGTTGGGTGGTCAGTGAATTATATTTTTGCCGAAAGCATTCTTTTGGAAAAGAATTAAAGAGTCCAGCGGACTCACACGTTTGTAGCAAATAACCTCAAAAATGTACACGAGTCCAGCGGACTCATACGTTTGTAGCAAATAACCTCAAAAATGTACACGAGTCCAGCGGACTCATACGTTTGTAGGCTCAATAATAAATGTGTGAGTCCGCTGGACTCATAAAAAGTGTTAATCATTCTACAAACGTTTGAGTCCGCTGGACTCTTTAATTATCTTGAAAAGGAATGCTTTCTACAGAAATTTATTGATGAATTACTGAGGGGGTAACCATCTAAAAAAAAATGTCCATCACGTGTAAGTTGATGGACATTTTAATTTTTATTGTACGCTATTATCGTTAGCTGTTTTAGTCATTTACAAAAAAAAGTTATTGTGATAGCGTTTGGGAAAAAACGGCTCAACGAACCCACACCGTGAAAGATTCAGTGCTCTCACTGACCGAAGTACCTGCACCCACGGCGCGCATTTGGTAGGTTTTTTTGACTTCGGATGCCGCGCCTTGAATCAGCAAAGATTTTTCAGTGGTGTTGTAAGTGTTCAGCACTTTGCCCACCTCGTCAATCTCTTCCACGATGTAGGTCAAGACGCCTTTCACGCTATCCCAAGTGGCCATAGCGGCGCCTTTGTGCAGGCGGTCATTTTCGACGAAAAAGTTATTGGGTGTTTCCAAAAAGCTGACCGTTTTTTTGCTTCTGGGTTTGCTTTTTTGTTCTTGAATGTCTGCCCCAGTGCCTTCTGCAAAGGTATATGCGGCTTCGTCAGACTCCAACTTGTTGGCAGCTACCTCAATCTCCGTGTTGAGCAATTTGAGCAACTGTTTAAGCTCATCTTTTGCCTTATTTTTGGCAGCGATGAGAGGCGAACCGCCCAAATCTTTGGCTTTAGTCGAAGCCGATTTGTAAATCGCAATCAACTCACCCATTTTGGTGACTTGCGGCTGAAAAGCACTGTACGCCGCCACGCCGTTCATCTTTTCAAACCTGTAATCAGCCCGAACTTTCAACTCGTTGTCGGTGTCCGGTGTATGGGACGATACGAGAATTTTAATCATACTTGTAGAATTTTAAAGTTTATAAAATTTTGTTAAAAAAAAGTATTTAAAAAATAGAATAATCATATTCTATTTTTTTAATTACGGTCTTTGATTTTTTTTGTTTCACACAAGCGTTATTTTTTTTGTTTATGTCGTATTTTTTTGAAATTATGCGGCATTCATGCGTAAGTATGGCGCATAATTGTACACGAATGGCGCATTCTTACGCAATTATGCGGCATTCTTACGCATGAATGGCTTATTATTACGCAATTATGCGGCATTTTTACGCATTTATGGCTCATCATTACGCAATTATGCGGCATAATTGCGTAAGAATGCTGCATAATTGTACATGGATGGCGCATAATGACGCTTGAGTAGCGTATTCTTACGCAAGAATGCGCCACTCTTACTCAAGAATGGCGCATTTTACATTTTTTGGAAGAGCATTGACAACAAAAATTATTTTGTTTGAGGTAAACAGGGCATCAGAAAAGTTAATAATGTGGCTGGAATGATAATTATAAAAAAATAAATTAAGAAATTATAAAATATTATTGTTTTTCATTTAATTTTGTTCAACTGTTTGCATGCGTCTTGTAAAATCTTTATTGAAATGAAATCAAAAAAAAGAGCCTTGTTCTACGATTGAACAATAGGGAAAAAAATTAAAATTACGAAAAATTATAGTTTTACGCTTTCAAAATAATGTTAAAAATTAAGATAATACAATGATAATAAAAATAAATAATATCAAAAACTTTGGGGTTTACCAAAATTTCAATTGGGGTAGTTTAACAAACTTCACCCAAAAGAATTTAATTTATGGGTGGAATTATTCAGGAAAGACTACTTTATCAAGATTATTTTATTGTCTTAATAATGGTTTGATAAATAAAGATTACGCAGGAGGAGAATTTGAGTTTACTTTAGATGACGGGACTACGATAAATCATACTAATCTAGAACAAAATGCTCGTTTACCTATTATTAGAGTTTTCAATGATGATTTTGTTAAAAACAACTTAAAATGGAACGGAGAAGGGTTTGTCCCTATTTTACTATTGGGAGAGAACAGTATTGAAAGTTCTAATAAAATAGAAGCGAATAATCAACTGATTGGTTTTTATCAAAGTAAAGAACAATGTTGTGAAAGAACAGTAAAAGATACAGAAGGTCAATACGAAATAGAATTAACAGACCTTGCGTCTAATATCAAAGATATATTAAAATTAGGAACATATACTAAAGCTCATGTTAAACCAGTAATAATTGAAGTATTACAAGATGTAAATAGCTTTTTTATAGTAGATGCTGATAATCTGAGTAGCTTGGTAATAAAAGCCGTATCAGATGATAAACTTCCTGAAATAAATAGTATAAACTATCATTTTAAAATTTCAACTGTAATAGATGAGTTAAAACTTATACTTGGAAGAATTCCAAGTGTATTAAAACTAATCCAAGAGTTAGAAAGCAATCCTCAATTATCTAATTGGGTTGAACAGGGTTTAGAATTTAATCATGATAATGGTTGCAAATTTTGCGGAAATAAAATAAGTCAAGAAAAGATAGAAGAATTACAGCAACATTTTTCAAAAGATTATAAAGATTTAATGACAACAATTGCTGTTATAAAAGATAAAATTAGTAAGCTGAAAATCAATATTTCCATGCCTGATGAAAATAGATTTTATCGAGAGGATAGAATTGATTATACAAAAAGTAGATTTAATTTGGCATCAGAAATTTCTGATATAAGTGTTAAAATTGATGAATTATTAAAAACCGTTGCAAAGAAAGAAGAAAATCCTTTCGATAAAATTTCTTTTGATGATAAAATATTAAGCGAAGAAAGTTTTAATATTTTTTTGAACGAATTAAATACATTAATTAAAAAACATAATAAGAGATGTACTGATTTTGATACAGAAAGAAAAGTTGCCATCATGAAAATTCAGAAACATTATATTGCGAGATATATAAAGGAAAAAGAATACTCAATTAAACTTAAAAAAGTTAAAGTATTTGAAAAACTAAAAGTTCGGTACAAGAAAATTATATTGAACTTGAAAGAAGAAAATCAAAGTCTTGAAGCTCAAATTAGTAGTATTCACAAAGGAAGCGAAAACCTTAATAAATATATTCATGGTTTTTTAGGGAGAACAGATTTGCAAGTTTTGGTGGAGAATAAAAACGGACGTGATATTTTTTCTCTAAAAAGAAATGGTAATTTAGCAATCAATTTAAGTGAAGGCGAAAAAACGGCGATTGCATTTTCCTACTTCCTCACTAATCTTGAAAGTGCGAATTTGCCTAATTCTATAATATTTATTGATGACCCTATTTCAAGTTTAGATAGTAATCATATTTATCATGTTTTCTCATTAATTGCAAATATTTTGTTTACAGGAAGCACTTTAAAATGTAAACAATTATTGATTTCTACACATAACTTTGAATTTTATAATTTATTGAAAGAAGCCGTCCAATTTAAAAAAAGGACTACCAAGTTTTTAATTAGACGGGATAGCTTAAATAAATCTTCAATAAAAGAACTACCCAGACAACTATCGCAATTTAGGTCAGAATATCAGTATTTATTTAAAGTATTACATGAATATCATAGCCTTCAGAATAAAGAAAATTTTGATTTGATTTTTGTTTTACCTAATGTAATTCGTAAGTTTTTGGAGGCATATACAAGTGCAAGATTACCTAATAGTAGCGGTCTTGAAGACAGAGTAAAAGAATTATTTACTGATGATATAATTGCTAAACGGATTTTAAAATTCATACATAGTCATAGTCATTTTAATGGAG
Source organism: Saprospiraceae bacterium (assembly GCA_043754475.1). Classification (GTDB taxonomy): domain Bacteria; phylum Bacteroidota; class Bacteroidia; order Chitinophagales; family Saprospiraceae; genus JAAFJT01. The sequence continues at coordinate 4,982 of JAYUUR010000106.1, forward strand.
TGATTCAACAAACAATGCACGATGACACTTTCAATTTATGCGAGGATACCGTAAATTATTTAATAACTTGGTTAGATAATAATGATAATTTGCATTATCAATCTTTATTAAATGCAGGAAATTAAAATAAAAAATCCTAAAGCGAGCAGCACCGTTTTTCACAGGTAGATTTGTTTGGTGGTTTGAGGAATACCCGCTGGTATAGTCTATATCCTTTAATCAACCTACCAATCAACCTATAAAAAATTGCATTGATTTCCCCCCTCAGTATCTGGAGTGATGTGCAGGCTTGTTAGGCAATGGCGGTGGTTTTCATTAGAGTTCAACGAAACTAAAAGACAAAAAAAAAGTAAAAAAATGAAGTCAAAATGCCTATGCGTTGTGGCAATAGATACATCAGGTTCGATGCTACAAGAACATGGTACAACTAAATTTTCGAAAATTGAGGTATTAAACTCCTTATTGCCTAAGTTTATAGATAATATCCGAAAAAACCCCATACTTTTTGATAAAGTAGAAATTGCTATTGTTGAAATTAAAGAAAGTATAAGGTTACTTGTTCCGCCAACAGAGATTAAAAATTTGTCTATACCTACTTTGATGACTATTTCCAAAACAGAGGAAAGTATTGGTCTAGGTATTTCATTTTCTCATGATGTTATAAAAAAATGGAAAAAAAGCAATTATTTTTCAGAACTACTGAGACAAAACTATATGCCATATTTGGTACTAATAACAGATTTGCATCATGAATATTTATTAGTAGAAGAGAAACAATATCCATTCAAAAGTAAAATTGAAAAATTAGCAAGTAGTAATTATTTTAAATTCTTTGGTATTGGAGTAGGCAAAGCACAATTAGTAAGTTTTTTCAATACCAATATTTCAAATCTCCATGTTACTAATAACCCAAATTTTGAAGCCTTTTTTCAAGATATTGAAAAAGAG
>JAYUUR010000107.1:0-5928 GCA_043754475.1 Saprospiraceae bacterium
TCAGGGCGAGATTCCACACAAATTAAAGATAAATATATGAGTTTTACTAAGAAATGATTATAAATTATATTAGAGTATTAACAAATTGAACGAACAATGCTTGTTAGTGTTACAAGGTTTAGATTTAATTGAATAAAAAATATGGCAAAGAAGATGTGTTAAATTTTAAATTATTTGAATTTTTTAAAAACTAACAATGGACTTATTGAAAGATTACATTAAGGCTAAATTTGGCATTAATGAAAAAAGATTTTTAGAGGTTTTACAAAAAAGCCCAGGGGCAGAAGGTTATATTTTAGGCAATCTCGGTGAAGAATTATTTAAAGAATATGCCGCAGCCTTTAACTCTATGTACAATTTCAAAAGTATCTAATAGTTTCGTAAAATTTATGGAACAATAATTTTCTGAGTCATAAACTGATTATCTCCTTTCAAGCGAACCACATAAACGCCTTTTGAAACATTATAAATAGGCAATTCAAATTGCCCTATTCTATTGGCAATATTTTTTTCAAATACAATAGAACCATGCATGTTGATGATTTCTAATGAATTAAAATTCTCTGTCAACAATACATTTAATACATTGCCCTTAACAGTTGAAGGATATACAAAATTATCATTTCTTTTTTTATTTAGAAAGACGCTCACTATTTTAGAGTAAACAAATTTGCCATCCGTATCTATCATTTTTAAACGATAAAATAAGGTATTTTCCCATTTCATCGGATTATGCTCGTAAGAATAGAGAGCGCCTGTAGCATTATTTTGTGCTTTTATGGCACTAACTTTCTCAAATAACCGACCATTTGTACTGTATTCAATATCAAATCCTTCTAAATTATCTTCAAAATTAGTTTTCCAATTCAAGTTGACTGTTTTATTTTTTGTTTGTTGGGCATTAAAATCAACCAAAGTTAATGGAACAGTGCCACTGGCGACAACCCGATAAACTATATTGCCAGTCAGCGAAACAGCAAAGAGTTCTCCATTTTCTGTTTCACCAAAATCAACAATATTATTGCCAAGAGCCGCTTGAACTGTTGTTGTCCATCCACCCATACCATTTGGCACAGTGAGATAAAAATTGCCTGAATAAAAATCCGCGCTGACATTATAGCCTTGTAAAGACGGATAGGTTGCGCCTCGATACACAACGCCACCGATAATTGAAGCTGGACTTTGAGTCGGGTAATCGTAAACAGGAAAAACATAATTGGACATGCCCAAACAACCTGACGTATTAAAAGTTGCATCGCCTTCATAACAACGCCATCCGTAGTTCGCACCCAATGTTTGGGCTGCTGCTCGATAATTGATTTCTTCAAAACTGTTTTGCCCGACATCACCAATCCACATATCGCCGGTTTGTCTATCAAAACTCCAACGAAAAGGATTGCGTAAACCCAATGCATAAATTTCGTTAGTAAAAGGATTGCCTGCTGGAATGGTATAATAAGGTGCAGTCAAACTTGTATTGACAGCTAATCGCAGCATTTTTCCTAATAAAACGCTTGTATTTTGAGCATTATTAGCCACATCGCCGCCGCCACCGCCATCACCTGTTGACAAATAAAGATGACCATCGCCCCCAAAATGCAATTCCCCCCCATTATGGTTTTCATTAGTTGGATGAGGAATAGTGAGTACCGTCACTCTTGACGCTGCATCAGCAAGGGTTGGAGTTGCACTCACTTTGTATCTATCAAGCTCAAGATTACCACTTGAATTGACAAAATAAACATAGAAAAAACCATTGGTTTCGTAATCAGGATGAAACGCAACACTCAACAATCCTTGCTCGCCTCCAGTCAAAAGACTTGAAGAGGGTATTGTTAAAAAAACACTTACAAAAGTGAAGTTTTGGTCATACAAACGGACTGTTCCGCCTTTTTGAACAATAAAAACCCTGTTAGTTCCATCTTGGGCATTGACAAATTCAATGGGTGAGCTGAGTCCTGTAGAAATAACAGGCGTTAAGGATAGAGTAGGCTGCGCTTTTATTTGGTTTTGTACATTCAAAGCGAAATATAAGCCTAAACTTAGGATAATTTTTGGTAGATTTAAGTGATTACTTTTCATCTGTGTTGTGTTTTTTTGATGAATAAATTTGTTTATGCTCTTTTATTCAACAACACTTCAAATGATAAATAGTTGACATCAACTGAGGGGATGCATTGACACCCCCTCAGTATTTTTCACTTTTCAATTAAAATTAATCTCCTCGTCCCCATTAAGGTAGCCTACTACACAACATTCCAACAAGTCTATTTTAAGCGGCTACCGCCATCATCATCGCTTCCATCGTGACATTCAACGTATTATACACGCCCGTTTTCACTTCAAATTCTTCAAAAACCACGTCTTTATAGCCTTTGCAACTAAACGTCACCATATATTCGCCGTTGGCTAATTGTGCGATGTCAAACTTGCCGAATTTATCCGTTTCGTAAGTCTTATCTTTGCCATCAATGGTAATTTTGACTTTTTCAATGCCTTTTTCTGTTTCTACATTCATCACTTTGCCCCGTATGCCCGCCACACTCGCACTCACCACTTGGTCTAAAACATTCGTAAACGTGAATTGGTCGCGCAACACTGGCTCTTTTCTAAATATAACCCGGGCATCTGCCATCATAGCCATCATCATTTTATAGATATTGTTGTTCGCTTCAGAGTTGTCTTTTGTCAGCCCTGTCGCCATTTTGGCACTTTCGTTATAGGCTTTTCTTTGCGTATTGTAGTGTGCAACCACCGCTTGGTAGTCCGTCAAAAAAGTATCTTGCATATTGTTATTGGCTTTCAAATCCGCTTCATTTTTTTGAATAAATTGAATAGCCGTATCATTCAAATCGTTCATAGCACCCTCATTGCCTTGTTCCGCTTTATTGAAAAATGCCGAACCCGCTGCATCGTATTTCACCTCCAACAATTCCGGACGAAAAGCCGACCCAATCAACGATTTGAGCATCACGAAATAGTGGCAGCAATCCTCCGTAGCCTCATCCAAACTCACCCGATACGTATTGGGTTCATCTTTACGCGTCTTGTAATTAGGAATCGCTTTGGCTGCCGCAATTTCTGCCAATCGGTCATTGACATACCCCTCAGTATAAAAGCCTTTCAGCTTCGCAAAACGAGATAAATTTTTGTGGCACAATGCCCATGCTAACGGTAGAGCTAAATACAACTCTTGCTGTGTACAATTGAATAAATTTTTTGCTTTCATATTGATACAGATTTTAAAAGTAAAAAAATAAGTTTTAAAAAATATTATTAACAACGCATTTTACGGCACGTAAAAAGAGATGTTTCAAATAAATATTTTTTATTCTTATTTTTTTTTAATCATTGCGTTTGCACTCAATGATGTTCAAATTCCTTGAACACCAATACCATCAGCTGGAAGGGTCGTTTCTGGAGATGAAAGGCTTTTTTTGCTTCTGGATGCCTTGTTCCTTCATCTGGATGCCTCGTTCCTTCGTCTGGATGCCTCGTTCCTCCATCTGGATGATAGAGTTTGTCAACAGTATAGCTATTTTATTGGATTGGTGTATCATTCAAGCGTAAAGTCCGATGATTTGGATTTTTTGAGATAAGCCGTAGTAAAAATACATGAACGAAAGGAAGTAAATTAAAAAGAAAAAAACAAGGCAAAACAACTAAACAATATATAAGTAAAAATGATACCTTTGCTGATACTAAAATCACAAAACAATAGATATGTCCTTATTTCAACAATCGGTACAAAAGAAATTCATTAAGGATTTAGATAAAGCAAAAGTAGAAACCGCTTATCAAAAACTAATTGCTCATTTCGGTAATTTTGATGTTCAAGAGAACATTAGAAAAGCAAAAGAAGAACAATATCAAGAAGGATTTTTAAGAGAATTGTTCGTTGATGTATTGGGTTATGTACTCAATCCACAGCCGAATTATAACCTCATAACAGAACAAAAAAACGAAAAAAATAGCAAAAAAGCGGACGGAGCAATACTCAAAAATGGCAAACCCATTGCAGTTATCGAATTAAAATCTGTCAAAACGACTGATTTACAATCCATTGAAATACAAGCGTTTAACTACAAAAATAATCAAACAGAATGTATTTATGTCATCACTTCAAACTTTCAAAAACTCCGTTTTTACATCGAAAATGCTGTTGACTTTGAAGAATTTGATTTATTTGATTTAAGCAAAGAACGTTTTGATTTATTGTACTTGTGTTTACACGTTGATAATGTTTTGTCTGATTTGCCTTTGCGTATCAAACAGGCTTCTCTTGAACGAGAAGAAAACATTACCAAGAAACTTTACGCTGATTATTCGCTTTTTAAACAAGCTCTTTTCAAAGATATCTCAGCACAAAATAAATCCAAGGGGTTTAAACCCCTTGAACTACTCAAAAAGACCCAAAAACTCTTAGACCGTTTTCTATTCATTTTCTTTGCCGAAGATAAAGGCTTATTACCGCCTAATTCCGTTTCTGAAATCCTCAATCAATGGGATAAATTGAAGGAATTAGACGCTTATCAACCGCTTTATAATCGCTTTAAGTTGTATTTTGGTTATTTAAACAATGGACATAAGGGCAAAGTGTATGATATTTTTGCTTACAATGGTGGACTTTTTGCGCCCGATGATTTGTTGGATAATTTCATTATTACCGATGGTGTCCTCTATCAACATTGTCGAGTTTTGAGTCACTATGATTTTGATACAGAAGTAGATACCAATATTTTAGGGCACATTTTTGAGCACAGTCTTAATGAAGTTGATGAAGTAGCTGCAAATACTGAGGGGGTCAGTTTAGACAAAGGGAAAACTAAAAGAAAGAAAGACGGTATTTTTTATACACCTCGATACATCACAAAATACATTGTGGAAAGTACAGTAGGCGAATTGTGTAAACAGAAGAAACTAATATTAGGACTTGATAATGAAGCACTTATAAAAGCGGATACCAAAAAAGACCGCAAACTTTACCAAGCCAAAATAGATGAATATCGTAAGTGGTTGTTACAATTGACAATCTTAGACCCTGCGTGTGGTTCGGGTGCATTTCTCAATCAAGCGTTTGAATTTTTATTGCAAGAACATGGCCTTATTGACAGCATGTCTGCTATGCTTTTTGGCGATAGTTTGGTTATGACAGATAACGTAACGGAGATATTAGAAAATAATATTTATGGCGTGGACATCAACGAGGAAAGCGTCGAAATTGCAAGACTCGCTTTGTGGTTAAGAACGGCAAAAGTGGGAAGAAAATTGAGCGATTTAAGCCGTAATATAAAATGTGGTAACTCTTTGATTAGTGACCCTTCAGTAGCCGGAGATTTGGCGTTTGATTGGCATAAGGCTTTTCCAAAAGTATTCCGAAATAAAAATAAAGAAGGCTTTCATGTTGTTTTGACCACTCATAATTCACGCACTTCTAAAAGAATGATAGCTTATAATATTGAAAAAGGCGAGCCACTTGAGTTCACATTGGAAGATGAAATTGCTATGACAAAAATTATGCGTAATATTATTCTTGAAAAAAACTATAATTGCATGGCGTATAATATTTGTAAAGACCATGTCCATTTAATTTTAGTTTGTGAGTATTCAGAATTGACAAATATTGTAAAAACAATAAAAGGAAAATCGGCATACTTGTATAATCGTCGAGATAGCAATGGGTTAAAACCCATTGGAAATAATACATCGCCCATTGGAAATACACAATCCAATGGGTTTCAACCCATTGCGCAGCCCTCAACTCCTGTGTGGTCTCAAAAATTCTTTCGTGCCTTTTTAGACTCTTGGGAATTAGCCGAACTATCCAAAAAACCGGGCTGGCTTTATGATGATACCTATTTAGACAATGCTATAAGTTATGTACAAACCAACCGTTATAAGCATAATTTACCACAATCTGACGAATTG
>JAYUUR010000108.1:0-5925 GCA_043754475.1 Saprospiraceae bacterium
AATCTTGACCATCGGCTTGTGGATCTATCATCGTTTGTGCAATTTTTACATAGTTCCTATCTGTTTCCATTAACAGATACCCTTTGAGCATCGTTAAGCCATGTTCCGAGCTATCTCGGGTTCTCGTGCGTAGATATTGACGATATTTTACAAATAAATCTTGTAATTTTAATCCAATATCTTCTACACTTTTTACACTTAATCCCCAATAGTTTTGTTCGTTCTCATTCTTTTTTAAACAATTTTTAATTCATAGTAACTTTTTTGCTAATTTAACAAAGTCAAGTTAGTGTTTACTAAACCTTTATCGATAATATCCTACAATTCAAAGCAGTCGATTTTCATTCATTTTACAAATGGTTTTCAAAATTAATATTTTAGTAACGGTTAAAAAATAAATTATTAAAAATGTATAGTACAATCGAAAGTAACCTCATTGATATACGACATAAAACCATTTTTCCTGCGCGCATCACAGTTGAAAATGGTAAAATCCAGCACATTGAAAAAATTGATAAAGAGCTGCAAAATTATATTTTGCCCGGCTTCATTGATGCCCATGTGCATATCGAAAGCTCTATGCTTGTGCCGACGGAATTTGCTAAAACCGCAGTGTTGCATGGTACAGTGGCGACTGTGAGCGACCCTCATGAAATTGCGAATGTTTTGGGAAAAAACGGGGTGTATTATATGATAGAAAATGGTCGAAAAGTGCCTTTGAAATTCAATTTCGGTGCGCCCTCATGCGTACCAGCGACCCAATTTGAAACCGCAGGGGCATCCATTACCGCCGACGATATTGATGAATTGCTTGCGCTCGATGAGGTAAAATATTTGGCTGAAATGATGAATTGGCCCAGCGTCATTTTCGATGACCCCTCAGTATCAGCCATCTTGGAAGTCGCTCAGAAACATGGAAAGCCAATTGACGGACACGCGCCCGGCTTGATGGGTGAACAAGCCTTGAAATATATGTCGAAAGGCATCAGCACCGACCATGAATGTTATATGCTTGAAGAGGCACGATTTAAACTGCAAAATGGCATGAAAGTTATCATCAGAGAAGGCAGTGCGGCTAAAATTTTTGATACATTGGAGCCGTTAATAAATGAATTTTATGAAAAAATGATGTTCTGTTCTGACGATAAACACCCCGATGATTTACTCGTGGGGCATATTAATTTGCTTGTAAAACGGGCATTAAATAAAGGAAATGACCTTTTTAAAGTGTTGCAAATGGCGTGTATCAACCCTGTTGAGCATTATAATTTAGACGTCGGAACGTTGAGAGAGGGTGACGATGCGGATTTTATTATGATTGATTCTCTTGAAAATTTCAATATTTTAAAAACAGTTATCAACGGCGAAACAGTGGCTGAAAATGGTCAAAGTTTTATTAAAACTGAACCTGAGGGCATTGTCAATAATTTTAATATTTCTATAAAAAAACTATCTGATTTTAATATTGAATTGAAACATGACAACATCCACGTGATAGAAGTGCTTGATGGTCAATTGATTACAAATAAAATATTAGGTAAAGTGTTGGTTGAGAACGGCAATGCTGTTTCAAATCTTTCTGATGATATTTTAAAAATTGTCGTTGTCAATCGCTATTTTGATGCGCCTGTGGCTGTGGCATTTATTAAAAATTTTGGCTTGAAACGAGGGGCGATTGCTTCCTCCGTTGCGCATGATTCGCATAATATTATTGCAGTGGGTGTTGATGATACATCAATCTGCCGAGCAGTGAATTTACTTATCGAACATCAAGGCGGCTTGTCGGCGGTGGATGGTGAAAAAGAAGAAGTTTTGGCATTGCCTATCGCTGGATTGATGAGTCCTGAACCTTGCGAAATGGTGGCTGAAAAATATACGCGCTTGGTCAATATGTCTCGCAATATGGGCAGCACTTTGCGGTCGCCTTATATGTCGCTTTCCTTTATGGCGTTACTCGTCATTCCACGTTTAAAACTGAGTGATAAGGGGCTTTTTGATGGTGAGAAATTTGAGTTTTGTCCTTTGGAAGTTGAATAACTTCCATCAAAATGAATGAAAATACTGAGGAGGTGCTTCAATTCGTTGAAGCACCCCCTCGTATTTTTATATATTTTTAAGAATATTTTTATCAGAATATTTAGCTATTTTTTATTTTCGGCGTCCCATTTTTTCTTAATTTTTAGGACTAAATCGCGATTTAAGCTCGCTATTTCAACAATTTGCTCAATAGATAAACCATTTTTGAGCATATTTAAAACAACGATTTCTTTTCCGATTTCTTTTCCGATTTCTTTTCCAGATGTCTCTCCCTTCTCTTTGCCTTGCAAAAAGCGGATGTCTGTTTCTATATCATAAACGAATGGCATGGCTTCTGTTATTTTAATTGTTAATGGTTGCAAGTTACGCAGTTTTGATAACATTTCCAACTGCCGAATATACTTCCTCAATCGCAATTCTTCTGGAGCTAATTTGCGCAATTGAATAATTATTTTATGGATAAGATTTTCTGCATCAGCTTTATCAAATTTGCTCAAAATAGTTAATAAAACCACTTCTGGGATGGCAGAATTAATAAACTGTTCGGCTTCTATTTCATGTATGTTCACCAATTCATAACTAAAAGATAAACCATGACTTTCAATTTTGGCGCTCATTGTCATTTTGCCTTCGCCAATGTAAATCACTAATTGAAAGACAGGTAGTTTTTCTTGTCGCATTATAATCCCTTTGTATTCTAACATTCTGTAAGGCATTTCTCCCTCATTTTTCGCTTGAATTTCAATATGAATAATAGAAATGCGCTTACCTTTTTTATCTAAAATGAATTTTAAAAAATCGGGCACTCTCTCATATGTTCGAGCAAGGTTGACGGGCAAATCTTGTGAGTTGGAAATATCAATATTGAAAATACGCGCAGCGAGTGAGATAAACACTTCTTGCAGATTTTCTTTGAAAATATTATTGTAATCTTGGTGTTGATTCATTGATTGTAGTTTTAGTTTTTCTCAAAATATAGACACAAGATATTGATATTCTACGAGTTATGAAATTTTACTAACCTTAAAATGACATTTTTATTTTATGTATTAAAATTGTTACGATGTTATTAAAATGCAAAAAAATACTGAGGGGATGCTTCAATTTCTCGCAGCACCCCCTCAGTATTTTGATATATTTTAAGGGAAATTACTTCCCAAATGCACTCTGCCAAGCCAAAACGCCCCCTTCAAGATTGCGCACATTAGTGAAACCATTACTCATCATAAACATTTTCGCTTGCCCCGAACGCGCACCGCTGCGGCAATGCACTACAATTTCATCGCCTTTATGCTCAGCCAAGTCAGCTAAAGCATTGGGTATATTGCCCAACGGAATCAACTGTGCGCCGAGATTAAAATCTTGATATTCATAAGGCTCACGCACGTCTATAAAAACGAAAGATTTATCGCCCGCATCGAGCCGTTTTTTAAGTTCTTGAACTGTAATATCTGACATCTGTTAATTATTTTGTAATTTATAATTCATTTTAAATCAAATAGTTAATAAACAATGACTATTTATTAATCACAAATTTATGATTAAAAATTTGATTGTTTTTCAAATGTTTAATTTTTAAAAAATATACTCCTGAATCAAAATTATTGAGCAATATTTCATTGCCTCTTAATATCTCCCGTTTTTGAAGTTGCCCTGTGAGATTGAAAACACTGATTTCATAATCTTCACTCAAGCCTTTTTTGACATCAAAATACAAGCGGTCGCTCGTAGGATTTGGTGAAATAATCAACACTTCTGAAAGCGCAATATCATTCACTTTCAAGGTACTGCTATTGCGAACGGGCAAATTGCCCAATATCGGGCGCACCATCACAGCCCCAATCTTCCGCACCGCGCTCACTTGCTCCCAAGCACCGCTCAGGTATTGATATAAATATTGCGTTTTATCTTGATTGTTTCTATCCAAACCAATCGGGATTTTGACATCGCCTACGTTCTGCCAACCGATATAAAAATCACCTGCCGGAATCGGAATCGGTCTGCCGAGTGTATCCACCGTTTTATAGCTTGAAAACCCTTGCAACGTGTCCGCCAGAGTGGTCAAATAGAACGGTTTAACATTTTTCATTTGAAAAATAGGGTTCAATTTTAAAGAGTCTTTCCATATTTTTATATTAAATGTGGCATCTTTTGGTGCATCGCCGTTGATATGCGGAAAGAAAAACATGACGCCCCTCAGTGAATCGGCAACATTGGCGCGATAGCGAACGGCAATTTGCATATTGTCGCCTGTAGCGGAAAATTGCATTTCGGCAGTACCATCGTCATAAGCGAAATAGTTGTCGAACACGGTGGTCGAAGTCGTCACATCATTGCGTGAAGCGGCTTTTTTAAAATCTTTTCCTTCTTGCCCTTCGATAGTGAGGCTATATTCGGTAGTGACTTGCAGTTTTTCAGTCGTGGCTGGGATAGTCGCTAATTGTTGCTTGAGCGAAGCTGGATAATTTTTGGCAACCGAAGTATAAAATACACTCGGCGGAATATTCACCCCATCCAAAATCGTAAAATTAGAAACCGCCACCGTACCGTTTGAAGCAGTCACTTTCAAATTCGTGTTAGTTGGATTGCGTTGAGTTGTAAAATGATTATAAAATTTAGCGTTGAAAGTATCTCTTATTTCAGTGGCTAATTGCGGTTGTGCATGTTTCCACGGCATGGAAGTGTAGCGTTTCAAAATGGGTTTAGGCGGTTCAACAAATGTCAAATCATCTAAATTCCTGTTCGCTACAAGGCGATTTGCTGCAATTTTGATATAATCCAAGTGAAAATGCTCATAAGCACCCCCTACATTGACGACATTATAGAAGCGGAATTGAAATTTACCGTATAAATATTTGACTTCATTGATGGGCACGGTATAATATATAAAAGGTGGCACTGTATCCAACGGATTTTTATTCAATTGTGCATTCGGTATGCCTTTGTAGGCTTTAATGAAATTCCAATTGCCCGACGCATCTCTAAATTGTAAAACCAATGAATCTATTTCAGTGGGTGCATAAGCCAAGCCTTTGGGTTGGAGAAAAAAGCTCATCAAGATATTATCAGCAATGGTCATATTGCGTTTTGAACCATCCGGATTAATAAAATCTTTCAAATTGATATAGTTCGACGTCAAAAAATCAGCCGTATCTATTTCGCCAACGCCGCCATACGGTCGCCCTTTTGAATTGATTCCATCGAAAGAAGCCACGCCTACTGAGGGGGCATTGAAACCCATCGTATTATTGATAAAAACGTTGTTATCCAACCACAAATCGGGGTCGGGAAAAGGACCAGCATAAGAAAAATCTTCTACAAAAGGCAGATTGATGGAGTCCGGCGCACTTCGCAAGATGAGTTTGAATTTATAGTTTTGTAAAATATAATTACTTGAAAGCGGCGTTATTTCATACCCCTCAGTCTGAGCATAAGAGATTGAAAATGAAAGCGTTATGAGTAGAACTGTATATAAAAATCTCATGAAAATAAATGAATTGAAAAATGGATGATTAAGTTTTTATTTGAATTTTAAAAACGGTTTTTATGATATTATGTTGCTTTTAACATATTTCATTCGTCTGGTTTCAAATTCAATTTCACCGCCAAATCTTTCACCAAAGGATTTACTTCCATCATCATTTTCAATTTTTCGCGTGGCGTTAAATATCTTTTCACAGCATTAGTAGCTTTCAAGTCTTCGGGCGTAAGCGATTCATCGAGTTTCGCTTCCAGTGTCAAACGGGCTTCATTTAGGTCAAATCGAAGAAATTCAGACAACCCGCCTTCGGATTGAATAAAACCGATAGCTAATTCAGTGCCTACACGGGCAGTCACTTTAGTATCTTCTAAATCCAATTGAGCATTTAAAAGTGCCAATTTTGTAGA
>JAYUUR010000109.1:0-17796 GCA_043754475.1 Saprospiraceae bacterium
TTTTCTTTCCAGCTATGTCAATCAACTTTTTTTAAAAAATATTTTCTCTGTAAAATCAATGCTAATTCTTTAGGGTTTTATTTTGTAGGGTTTTAAATAGGGCTTTATAAATTGTACACATTATGAAAATAAAAAAATTATATTTCTATACTTATTTCATTTTATTATTTTATGCTTGTGGCAAAGAACCCATGTCAAATGTAGGCAGAACCAAAGCCTGTTGCTTCACATATGAAATTGAAGGTACATTCAATGGACTCAAGTGGCAACGCAATGGGTGGGAATATGGCGCAGTTGTTATTGATGCAACTGAATCAATAAAAGATACTTCTTCCACTGATTATAAATGCTTAGAAGGATTGGTTGGTTTCAGCTTTGGCTTAATCACTAAAGAATCATTTGCAAGAGAAGTCATCACTATTGGCAATGTTTCTAAAAAAGCAAAAAAATATGGCATAGCCCTAAGTTCAGAACCCAGAGAGCCTTGTACATTCTCTCGTGATAGTATTAAAACATCATTTGCGGTATATATTGCAGATGGCGATGCCGTAACGGACACATATGATAAACTTGTCGAAAGTTATCCAAATTCGTTTGAAGTTTTATCCTACGAGCCTATAAAAAATGAATTTAATTGTCGTTTTAATTTTGCTTTTGTAAAAACAGGAAAATTTGATCCAAGTTATCCGGATACATTGTATCTAAAAGGTAAAATTAGAATTGATGGTAGGTTAAAGCGATAAAGCAAAATACAAATATCACACATAAAAAAAAAATCAAGATTGCTAATCAATCATTAAGTGGCAATATCTTCAAACTTCCGAAGTAGAACGCGGACTCCAACTTTTGATAGTAACATCTCAATTGTTAGGAGTCTTTTTTTTGCGGAGGCTTGATACAGAAACCTAAGCCTTCAAAAACCCCTCCACCATCGCCTCCCAAGAGAAGCGTTTTTTCTGCTCGATGACCCCCTCAGTAAAAGCGGTCAATCGGTCATTTTTATAAAAATCGGTGAGGGCATCGGCAATATACTGAGGGGTCGGCTCTACGACGTAACCCGCCACGCCATGCGGTACAATTTCAGGCAAGCCGCCGACATTAGAAACAAGCATGGGTTTTTCAAAATGATAGGCTATTTGTGAAATGCCGCTTTGAGTTGCCGAACGGTAAGGCTGAACGACAATATCTGCTGCTGCAAAATAATAACGCACCGCTTCATCTGCAATAAAATCTGATTTTATAATCACTTCATTTTCAATATCTTGTGCTTGAATAAGGTTTTTATAAAATTTTTCATCATCATAAAATTCTCCTGCTACAATGAGTTTTATATTCTTCAAATCGCCCCGTTTTTTCATTAAACCTAAGGTTTCTAATAATAAGTCCAAACCTTTGTAACGCCTAATAAAACCAAAAAATAGGATATAGTTTTGATTTTCAGGCAGTTGTAAAAATTGTACCCCCTCAGTACGAGATACTTTTTCACCGTAATTATCATAAATCGGATGCGGAATATATACACAAGGTTGGTGCGTAAAAGCCTTCATTTCTGCCTTCACAGAGCGACTCATCACCACAAAACTATCGCAAGCATTAGCAAAATATTGCGCTAAGGGTCGGTCGCCCAAACGTTTTTCATGTGGAATAATATTATCAATCAAACCAATGATTTTAGAGAAATGATTGCGTTTGACAATGCGTAATATAGTGCCCAGACAAGGTGCCATAATCGGCAACCAAAAACGACATATCACTAAATCAGCCTTTTCTTTTTTAATGCGCTGACCGACTGTTAGCCAGTTATATGGATTAATTGAATTGATAACGACTTGAATATCAAGGTCTTGTGGCTTCGGTTCGTCGGAATATTGCGTTTTGCCGGGGAACATAAAATTGGGATATTGGAGACTAAAAGTATAGATAATGACTTGATGCCCTTGCTTCTGAAATGCTCGAGCAAGCCTTTCATCGAATGTAGCCAAGCCGCCACGCAAAGGATGCGCCGGACCAATAATGACAATTTTTTTAGGCATTAATTTTTGGATTAAATTTCAAAAGAGCCGCTACAAACGCCTCCGCTTGATGAACACGCGTGTTATAAACTTCTCCTCTATCGTAATGCAAGACAACTGTTTTGACAACGCGCTTCACTTGAGTAATATCAGAAATTGGAATAGAGAAACTTGTTTTACGACCATTTTTACGGTCATAACAATATTTAACTTGTAAATTATCAACTAAATAATATCCTCTCAGTGTGAAGGCAACAATGAGAGTGGGTAAAAAACTTAAAAAAACAAAGAATGAAAGCCACCAGTTGTTGCTCACCACGCCAAAGAAAATACTCGATAGCACAAATCCCAAGCCCAGCCAAGGCGCCCAATTTGTAGAGGTATAAAATTTTGTATCCATGATTGCAAAAGTAACATTTTAGATATTTTTTAACCTATTTTTAAGGCTTTTTCTACAAATTCTTTAATTTTCCGACATGAATCAAAATATTGAAAAATTATATAGCCTCGCTCAAAAGTCTGCTCGCCACATTATCGGCTTGATGAGTGGCACTTCGTTGGATGGCTTGGATGTTGCGCTTTGCCGCATAGAAGGAAGCGGCAGTGATACGCAGGTCGAATTATTGCAGTTTGAAACAGTGGATTATACCGATGAAATTAAAGATGAAATTAGAAAAATATTTGCTAAACAAATCATTGATTTTCAACAACTTACGCTATTGAATGCTTGGATTGGGCGTTTGCATGGCGACATGGTTTCAGCTTGTTTAAAAAAATGGGGCGTTAATACTGAGGGGGTAGATATTGTCGCTTCGCACGGACAAACAGTTTTTCACACGCCTAAAATTTTACATCAATTAGAAAAATTCCCCAACGCAACGCTTCAAATCGGCGATGGCGACCATATAGCCCAAACGACAGGCATTATCACGATAAGCGATTTTCGTCAAAAACATGTGGCGGCAGGTGGCGAAGGCGCACCATTGGCAGTATATGGTGATTATTTTATTTTTTCAAAAAAAGGGGAAAACCGCATTATGCTCAATATGGGCGGCATAGCAAATTTTACTTATCTCCCTGGTTCGTTGGACGCTAATGAAGTTTTTGTAACTGACACCGGAACAGGTAATACGCTTTTGGATGCTTTTGTTAGAAAATTTTATCCCAAACTCGCCTTTGATAAAAATGCTGAACTCGCTTCACAAGGGCGGGTAATTCCTGAATTATTGAGTGAATTAAAGAAAAATGATTTCTTTCAAAAGCCATTTCCTAAGACAACAGGACCCGAACTTTTCAACATTAAGTATGTGGACAACGCCATTCAATGTGGACAACTCCTTGAATACCCTTCAATATTTGACCTTTTAGCCACTTTGACGCGCTTTTCTGCCGAAACAATCACAGAAGCATTAAATAAACTTTTTGTTGAAAAAGGATTTTCTGAAAAGGAGATTTCTGAAATAAAAATATATGCCAGCGGTGGCGGCGCGCGTAATCCGCTTTTGATGCGCTACATCAAAGAGCTTTTACCGACCCCTCAGTATGCGACCACTGATGCGCTCAAAATTAATCCCGATGCCAAAGAAGCTGTTCTTTTTGCTATTTTAGCCAACGAATGTGTAGCAGGTGGTAAGACAAATTTTGGTTCAAGACAAGGCGTGCCGAGTGTTTCGATGGGTAAAATTAGTTTTCCGAATTAAGGGTTTTTGTACCACGAATGGACGAAGCTGGGCAAATGATAAATTTTATGCGAATTACGGGTTGAAACGACACATTATGACACTCCGTGTCAAACGCTAATGGCTAAACCGACGATTATTATAAACATTTTGACTCTCCGAG
Source organism: Saprospiraceae bacterium (assembly GCA_043754475.1). Taxonomy (GTDB): domain Bacteria; phylum Bacteroidota; class Bacteroidia; order Chitinophagales; family Saprospiraceae; genus JAAFJT01. Next base: position 3,855 of record JAYUUR010000109.1, read on the forward strand.
TCAGTTAAAAGTGATTTTTTCCAATAGAATTCCTTCGGAAGATGACTCGGAGAGTCAAAATGTTTATAATAACCGATGAATTTAGTATTTCCACTTGACACGGAGTGTCACAATATGATTTCAACCCGTATTTCGCATAAATTCGTAATTAAACCGTTCTTAAAAAAGAGATAGTCTCTATAATATCCTCGCTCAAAATTCTATCCCCCCTCAGTATCGGCACTGATTTTCTATAATTTTTCTTGATTTTTTCTATTTCTTCCGAAGATTTCAAGGGATTTCTGAATTCTAAGGCTTGCATGGCAACCATAAATTCAATGGCTAAAATGCGCTCTAAATTCTCTACCACTTTATAACATTTGGTAGCGGCATTGGCAGCCATGCTCACATGGTCTTCCTGCCCATTGCTGCTCACGATGCTATCCACCGAAGCGGGTGTGCAAAGCTGTTTGTTTTGGCTGACGATGCTCGCAGCGGTATATTGCGTAATCATCATACCCGATTGCAAGCCGCCATTTTCAGTCAAATAAACAGGCAAATCGCGTTGACCTGAAAGCAATTGAAAAATACGCCTTTCAGATATATTACCCAATTCTGCTAAAGCAATCGCTAAAAAATCCATTGCTAAAGCGATGGGTTGTGCATGAAAATTGCCGCCTGAGAGGATTTCATCTTCTTCGGGAAAGAGCGTTGGGTTATCCGTGACGGCATTTATTTCAGTTAAAATTGTTTTTTCAACAAAATTAAAGGTATCCCAACTCGCGCCATGTACTTGAGGAATACAACGGAAAGCGTAAGGGTCTTGCACCGCTTGTTTTTCCGTTTTCACAATTTCTGACCCCCTCAGTATTTCATTGATTGAAGCAGCAACCATCACTTGTCCTTCATGAGGACGCACCCGATGCAATTTTTCATCAAACGATTCTATTTTACAAAAGAAGGCATCCACCGAAGCGGCGGCTATGAGATTCGCTATATTAAACACCCTTTTCGCTTGAAAAATACACCAAACGGCATAGCCTGTTGAAAATTGAGTACCATTGAGCAATGCCAAACCTTCTTTAGCTGCCAATTTCAAGGGATTGAGTTTATTTTGACTTAAATACTCATGCGTTTTGATTTTTTCATTTTTATAAAAAATATTGCTTTCGCCAATTAATGGCAAACTTAAATGTGCTAAAGGGGCTAAATCCCCTGATGCACCCAGCGAACCGAGTTGAAAAATAACGGGCAGGGCATCATCATTATACATTCGGATGAGCCTTTCGAGCGTCGCAACGCTTATGCCTGAATAACCATAAGCAAGGCTTTGAATTTTAAGCAAAAGAATAATTTTCACCACCTCCAAAGGCACTTCATCGCCCAAACCACAAGCATGAGAGCGCACGAGATTCTCTTGTAAAGTCGTAATTTCGGCATCTGAAATGCGGATATTGCAAAGCGAACCGAAGCCCGTATTGATGCCATAATAAAGCCTGTCTGAATTTTTTAGCTTGGTTTTTAAAAATTCATAACACCCCTCAGTATCTTTGCGCGATGCTTCAGAAAGGGCTAATAGCGTGTTGTTTTTGAGAATAGAATGGAGCGCATTGAGCGACAAAAATGCTCGGCTGATGAAATGAATATCGGACATTAACGTTTATAAATTTGATTTTTACAATTTGGTTGAAGCATAAAGGTAGTGTGAAACATCCCTAACGTGATATTTTTTCGTTAAAAACGGATTAAAGTTGCGTTAATATTCAGTTAAAAATAGGGTTAAAAATAGTTAAAATTGTATTTTTTTAATTGTTAAGAAATTGATAATCAATTTATTACGCAATTTTTCCTTAAAATCGGTCAAAAATGGGTTTGATACTGAGGGGGTAATTTTGAGTCTATATATGCAGAAAGGATTGGGAAAATTGTATTTTTGAATCGTTATTCTAAAGAGTATTTAGTTTTTTGTATTTAGTGTTTAGATTTCTATTTATAAGTATTTTGAAAATTTATTTAAAAATCCATTTGTTAAAATATCAAAACATCATTTGAATATGATAAAGAAAATTGTTCTTTCAGCAGCAGCAGTCTTGTTTCTAACGGTCTCAATGAGCGCACAAAAAATCGCCATTGTAGATATTACTCAGGTTTTAAATTCTTTGCCAGCTTACAAGCAAGCGCAAGACGACCTTGATAAAATCACTCAAAAATGGCGTGGTGAAATCGCTACGCAGCAAGACCAAATCAAAGGGATGTACAGCAAATACCAAGCTGAGCAAGTGCTTTTGAGCGAAGACGTGCGCAAGAAACGCGAGGAAGAAATCATGGTAAAAGAAAAAGATGTTCGCGAAGCGCAACGCATTAAATTCGGACCTGAAGGTGAACTCTTCAAAAAACGCCAAGAGCTGGTGAAGCCATTGCAAGATAAAGTCTATGCGGCGATTGAAAAATTTGCTACCGACAAAGGCTACGACCTTATTTTGGACAAAAGTAGCTCGGCAGGTATTATCTTTGCGAACTTAACTTACGATAAAACAACTGCCGTTTTGGAGTTGGTGAAAAAAATGTAATCATTCATCCAATATCATTTTAGAAAATTATTTTATTAACAAACAAGTGTTTCAAGTTTTAAACTTACAATGAAAAAAGCAGTAAAGACAGTATTTTTCGCCCTTTTTGCTTGCAGTGTCATGGCTCAAGCTCAACCTACTCAAAAGATAGGTTACCTCAATGCACAAGCAATTTTAGCAGATATGACAGATATGAAGTCAGCAGAATCTGAATTGGAAGCCTTCGCCAAGCAATTATCTGCTAAGGATTCTGTCATGGTCATAAAATTTCAAGCTAAAGCCCAAGTATTAGCTGAAAAACAACAAAAAGGTGAAATCGCACCCGTTCAGTTAGAAACTGAAAAGAAAAAACTCGAAGAAGAGCAAGCTCAAATCCAGCAATTCGAGCAAGATATGCAGCAGCAAATGGCTAAGAAAAAGCAAGAAAAATTGCAGCCTATCTACGACAAAGTGAACAAAGCCATCAATGAAGTAGCTAAAGAAAACGGTTACACTTATGTCATAGACATGACTTCCGGTTCGCTCTTATACGCTGACGAAAAAAATGATTTACAAAATCTTGTTCGCAAAAAATTAGGCTTGCCTGATGCACCTGCTTCAACAGGAAAATAAGCAAATAAGTGATAAATAGACATTTTTATCAACCTATCGGAGTCTTCGACTCAGGCATTGGCGGCTTAACAGTCGCCAATGCTATTTTAAAACACCTCCCCAACGAGGAGCTTATTTATTTTGGGGATACTGCCCACATGCCCTACGGTGAAAAATCCGCCGACGCTATCCGCTATTATTGCCTCCGCATAGTCAAGTTTTTATTAGAAAAAAACTGCAAAATCATCGTTATTGCTTGCAATTCAGCCGCTTCCGCAGCCTATAAAATTCTCTTGGATTTTTTTGGAAAAGAAGTTTTGTTCGTCAATGTGGTAGATCCACTTGTTGAGCGTGTTTGTCAAACTGTCACTGCGAACGGAGTGCGGCAGGAGGGGTATCGAAAAGTGGGTGTGATAGCTACAAAAGCGACTATCAAAACGGGTGTCTATGAGCAAAAGTTGAAAGAATTGCAACCTAATTTGGAAGTCATTTCACTTGCAACGCCTTTATTAGCACCCATGATAGAAGAAGGTTTTTTTCATGATAAAATTAGTCACTCCGTCATCGAAAACTACTTATCTTACCCTGATTTTGAAGGCATTGAAGCCATGCTCTTGGCGTGTACGCATTACCCTTTGATAAAAATGGATATTGAAGCCTTCTTTGACAACAAAGTCAAAATATACGATTCAACGGATGTGGTGGCAGAAGAAGTCAGAAGAAAATTAGCTGAGCACAATCTCCTCAACGATAAAAAGAGGCATGAACACCATTTTTATGTATCGGATTATACAGAGTCGTTTGAGCGTTCAACTAAGGTGTTTTTCCCTTCTGAAATTAAGCTTGAAAGGATGGCGATTTGGACTGAGGGAATGTAATAGTTATGAATTATGAGTTATGAGTTTTTTCAGATAGTCAAGTCATTGATTTTCAATTGATTGTAATAATTTTTTTATTCATTTTAAACAAATTGTTTTAAATTAAATCATGTATATTTTTTTGATTTCTTTGGTTTGGGGGGCGTTTGTAGCGATGCTTTTTTTGAATATTTATATTCGAGTAAAAGCCTTTAAATATTATCGGAAACTCGTGGATGCCCGCGTAGAATTCGGCGCATCGCATATCCTCAACCAAAAGAAAATGGAAGAGGAAATATATCCTAAATACCCTCAGCACATTCCCGATATTGAAGCATTTACGGGGCATATTCGCAAAAGTATTCGCATTGCTTCTATTTTGATTGCTTTGATTACTGTTTTCGGCGGAATTTTGATGTTTTATCGGTATGAATAATTTGGATTAAACGAAATGCGCTATTTTCTAAACTTATCCTACAACGGCACGCGTTTTTGCGGCTGGCAGCGGCAACCCAACGCCCCCTCAGTACAAGCCACCATTGAAGACACTTTTTCATTGATATTGAGGCAGCCAATAGAAGTCGTCGGTTGTGGACGGACGGATACAGGCGTACATGCTTCGCAATATTTTGCCCATTTCGATTTTGACGGCGAGTTCCCTCCTACCTTTTTAGATAGAGCCAATAAATTAGTTGGAAAAGATATTCTTTTAAAAAAAATAATACCTGTAGCGCAGGAAGCCCACGCGCGTTTTGATGCCTACTTACGCAGCTACGAATACCATATTTCTTTCATTAAAAATCCCTTTACATCCGAAACATCGTGGAATTTTACACAGCATAAAGCATTGAATATCAATGAGATGCAAAAAGCAGCCGAAATACTGAGGGGGTATTCAGAGTTCGCGCCTTTTTGTAAAACACATTCGGATGCGCCTACTATGAAATGCGATATAAGTCGTTCGGAATGGATTTTTATGGAAGACAAAGCAGTATTTCACATTTCTGCCAACCGTTTTTTGAGGGGAATGGTGAGGCTGATTGTCGGTGCGTGTATCAATATTGGCTTGGAGCAAATGACATTAAATGATTTGAAAAAAGCTTTGGATGAGCAAGCACCTTTGAAAAAAAGTTATAGCGTACCACCTACCGGGCTTTTTTTAACAGAAGTGAAATATCCGTATGAGGTATAGTCCGTTAATATATATTGCAATTTACTGTAAGTTATAAAGTACTGAATTTCAATAAGTTATGTTTTATTTTCACTTTTTCCTCGCCATCATCAAGCCATCTCTAATCGGCAAAAGAATATTTTCGACACGCTCATCGGCATGAATTTTCTTATTGAAAGTATCAATTATTTGCGTATCTATATCTTTCTTGTCCTCCACTACCTTTCCACTCCATAAAATATTGTCAGCTATGATTAAACCGCCCTTGCGGAGTTTATCAATCACTAAATCGTAATAAAGCGGATAATCTCTTTTACCGGCATCAATAAAAACAAGGTCGAAAGTTTCATCCAAATCGGGTATTATTTCAAGGGCATTGCCTATGAGCAACTTAATTTTCTGAGGTGAAGGGGATTTTTCAACAGATTGTTTTATCAAATATTCCAATTCATCATTGGCTTCAAGGGCATATAAAATGCCGTCGTCAGCCAAGCCTTCAGCTAAGCAGAGGGCAGAATAACCCGTAAAAGTGCCGATTTCCAAAACTCTTTTGGGCTGCATCAAATGGCTAATCAGACTTAAAAAACGCCCTTGCAAATGCCCTGATAACATGCGCGGCGCAAGTGTTTTTAAGTGCGTTTCTCGTTCGAGGGCTATGAGCAAATCACTGTCAAGCGAGGTATGCGCTTCGGCATAATCATTTATTTTTTTAGGTAAAAAATTCATAAAATTTAACGTAAAATATTGATAATCAATCAATTAAAAAGAGGTTTTTGCAAAAAAAGACGCGTTCCATTCGGTTTCAATGCTTCTGTCAGGTATGGCTCTTATGACTAAATTGATGCGTAAAGTGAATCGGCTGCCATCAATTAGGAAAGGGCGTGCATCTACATTATTAGGCACCAAGTCCAAGCGACTGCCCGTACTGAGGGGTACATTGTCTCTAAAAAATATAATTTGCGGAGTTAAGTTAGGGCGCGCTGAGTCAGAAATCCAAACTTCCACTTTTTCAATAAAAATATATTCCCCACCACCAAAAACAGCCCTTAAACTCATAGCTTTAGGCTCTATCCCTGATATTTGACTTGCTGTATAAGAGCCGTTTACTTTAAAAAAAACAGCGGTATCGGAAGCAATATTCTTAAATCCAAATGTGTGGGATTTATAAATTTCTAGACCTATGGGTATAGAAAATTGATCTCGATAACTCATTTCAAAACCAGTTTCCTTTTTTCGACAACCTAAAAATGTCAAAAGTGTTAACGTTAAAATGAAAAAGATATATTTATTCAGCATGACTAATAGAATGATGAATGATGAACGATAAATTTTTAAAATTAGCCAATAAAAGTGGCTTATGGTCAGTGGGTTTGCTGAAACAAAACGCTAATTATGCTTAAATAATGCTCAAATATCCGAAATTTAACCGTTTTCAGAAATGAATTTTATTTTTACAAAAAAACTATATGACTGACACATTTATTGAAAGGCTGATTCAAAATTATGCGCAAGGCTTGCCCGGACGCGAACACCAAATGAAAATGGCAGTTTTAGCCCGTTATCGCACTATTGAAGCACCCCCGATGGCACGACAAGCGTGTGTGTTGTTGCTCCTTTTTCCAAAAGCAGGCGAATGGCATGTTTTATTGACCGAGCGGACGAGTAGCGATAATCCAAATAATCGGCACAGTGGTCAAATTAGTTTTCCGGGCGGACGATTAGAAGCCGATGATGAGAACCTTGAAGCTTGTGCTTTGCGTGAAACGCATGAAGAAGTGGGCATTCCACGAAATATTATTAAAACAATTGGGCAAATGACCGATTTATATATTCCAGTGAGCAATTTTCAGGTTTTTCCTTTTTTGGCTTGGACGGATTCGACCCCTCAGTATTTTCCTCAAATAACGGAGGTTCAAGACATTATCGAAGTACCCCTCAGTATTTTGCAAAATTCTGAGAATATGAAAACGAAGGATATACGGATTAATGATGGGTTGATTTTGACGGATGTACCCTATTTTGATGTGTTTGGACATACGGTTTGGGGCGCAACGGCGATGATTTTAAGCGAGTTTTTGGAATTAATAAAGGCTTAATTTTTACCCTAAAAATGTTTTCAAAAGTTCTTCTGCGCCTTTAAATGAGGACATTTTTCCTTCTAAAACCAATTGCTCAATTGCCTTCAAACGGCTTTGTACTGAGGGGTCTTGATAGAATTGTTTTTTTAAAGATTGCTCGATTGTGTCGTGTAGCCAATAAGTAGATTGTGCTTTTCTATTGTCATAGAAAAAATTATTTGCTTGTGTAAATCGTTGATAATCAAGGATTAATTGCCAAATATCAGCGATGCCCAGTTTTGACAATGCCGAGCAAGTGACCACTTGCGGTATCCATTGATTTTCTTTTGGTGGGAAAAGATGGAGGGCATTTTTATAAAAAGTTTTGGCTTGTTTTGCCATCAATTCACGCTCGCCGTCCGCTTTGTTGACGGCTACCAAATCTGCCATTTCGACGATGCCGCGTTTGATGCCTTGCAGTTCATCGCCTGCCCCAGGGAGCAGAAGCAATAGGAAAAAATCGGTCATCGAATGTACTGCCGTTTCAGATTGACCGACGCCTACCGTTTCAACAATAATGATTTCAAAACCCGCTGCTTCGCATAGAATAATGCTTTCGCGCGTCTTACGAGCGACGCCTCCAAGCGAATCGCCAGCAGGAGATGGGCGGATAAAGGCTCTTTCATTCATTGATAGGTGCATCATCCTCGTTTTATCGCCTAAAATGCTGCCTTTCGATACTTGACTCGTGGGGTCAATGGCTAATACGGCGACATTTTTATCTGCTTGCGTGATGTGCATCCCAAACGATTCAATAAAAGTGCTTTTGCCTACGCCGGGCGTGCCTGTTATGCCGATGCGAATGCTTTTGCCTGAATGAGGTAAACATTTTTCAATAATTTGTTGTGCTAAATCTTGATGGTTGCAGCGAGTGCTTTCGATGAGCGTGATGGCTTGACTCAGCAAAACCCGATTGCCGCTAAGAATGCCCTCTACAAATGCAGATACTGAGGGGGTGTCTTTTTTTCTGTTAAAATGAAAATTAGGATTGATACTTTCCATGAAACGAAGTTAATATATTTTCAATAAAAGATAGCGATAAGGTAGATTGTAAAAATTTAGAACAAATGTTCTAAACTAAAATTTTTACTCTTCGAGACTTATTTAAAATTTTATGAAAATAAAGGTCACTCTATTATAATTTCAAATTTAAATAATTAATAATTTTTAAATCATTGAAAATGAAATAGTTACAGACTATTTTTAAAATAATTTGCCATTTAGAACATTTGTTCTAAATGGCAAATTCAGCATTATTTTGAAATTTTCAAAAATCAAAAATGTATTTCAATGTTAAAAAATATAGATGGACAACGTAGATAATAAATGATAAGAATCCTTACCCCCTCAGTAAAATTGCCAAAAACAGCGATTAGAACAAATGTTCTAAAAACAAAAAAAGCAGGGAATCCTTAGATACCCTGCTTCAACAATTTCATCCAAAACGAATACAAATCAATAATTCTTATTAATTTTTTTCTTAGAATAATTGTGCGCTTTCTTCTTAATCGGCTGTTTTGGATTGCTTTTCTTAGGTGCTGTATCTGGTGTTATTTCGTACAATTTATTTTCTTTCTTTTGAGTGCTGGGGTTTTTACTTTCCCAGATGCCAATCTCAAATAATACATTTTCAGAACCATTATCACTATCATTGTCAGCAAGTGTATTATTATTAGTAGTTTCTTCTTGGGTATATCTACTCACAGGAGCAGATTGAACTTCGCGTTTTAATGCAGGTGCATTATAATCTACTACTTCAATATCGTCGTTTTCTTCATCATCAAGAGTCAATACTTCTGGAATATCCAACTCATTGAGTCGGCTACTTTCTATCATGTGAATCAATTTATTGGCATATTGAGGATCACTTGCATAATGGCAAGCTGATAATCCTTTTGCCCAACCGCGATAATCAGTGCGTCCGAGTTTGAAAAGATTTTTATATCGTTCCCGACTCATCAAAAAATCGGAATGGTGGCGATATGATTCTTCAGCGGAGCTATATTTGATGAAGCGAGATGGGATTTTATTGCCTTTTTTATCTTTTTCATCATCGTATTGTGTGATGAAATCGCCATCATTAGTGCTGTTCCACTTAATTCCAAAGTGATTATTGCCAATTTGAGCCAATTTTGATTTGCCACATTGCGATTCGAGAATGCCTTGAGCAAGAATAATGCTCACAGGAATACCACTTCTGGCGGATTCAAAAGAAGCCAAATTGAGATAAGTGGTGATGTAGTCAGCGGTTTGTTGCGACCTATTGATAGGTACAATGGCGTGGGTGCTGATGAATGCTGCTAAGAGAGCAGCTAAGAGAGCGGTCTTTCTCATAGTAAGTAATGGATTCGTTAGGATGTTATAAGATGCTGTTCCAAAATTGCTGTGCTTACCGACTACACGCAGGGAGACGTGCAAGAAGGGGGAAATAGACTTTTGAAAACAATCAGGTGGGAGACATGCCCGATTAAAAAATTGTAAATTTAAAGACTATTAGAATAATTCAAAAGCTATGCCAATTCAATTTGTTTACTTTTTGGGTTTATAAAACAAAACTGCGCTATTTTCTTTTGTGAAAATCTCTATGGCTACTCGCTGAATATCTTGAGCAGATACTTTATTATAATTGTTGATTTCGGTATTAATTAGATTGGCATCGCCCAAAAGCTCATAGTAGGCTAAGTTCATGGCTTTATTCAAAGCACCTGCATCACCGAAGGCTTGTTGACTCTCGATTTTATTTTTAAGTTTTTGCAATTCATTTTCTGCAATCAAATCATTTTTCAACAATTCTAACTCATCCCAAATGGCGGCTTCTGCTTTTTCAAGGGACGTGCCTTCGCTGGGTTTGCCTTCAATAATCACCACACTGGGGTCAATATTACCGATTTGAAAACAGTCAATTTCTGAAAAAATACGCTGTTCTTTCAATAATCTTCTATAAAAACGAGAAGAAGAGCCATTTGAGAGGACATCCGTCAATAAATCCACAGCGTAATAATCATCGTCCTTGCGTGCGGGTGACCGAAAGGCAATGTACAAGGCTTCGAGCGGAACGTTGGATTCTACTACCTTATGAATTTGGGCAGTTTGACGAGGTTCAAGCGGTAATTCACGGGGCGGCACAGCTCCTTTTGGGATATTACCAAACCAATTTTCAATGCGCTGAATGACCCCCTCAGTACCACCGCATTTTTCAAGGTTACCGGCAACAACTAAAATCGCATTGTTAGGAACATAAAATTTTTTATAAAAATCTTTTACTTCGGTTAAGTTGGCTTCTTCAATATGCTTAGGCTCTAAACCGATGACGGGCCAGCGATAAGGATGTACTTTATACACCATTTCGCTCATCAAATGCCACATGTCGCCGTAAGGTTCGTTGAGGGTTGTTTCTTTAAATTCTTCTACAACTACTTTGCGTTGCACATTAAAAGTACGGGCATTGATGCTCAAAGCAAGCATTCTATCGCTTTCAATCCACAGCAAAGTTTCAAGATTTTCGGCAGGAACGGAGGCGTAAAAATTGGTCATGTCGTTATTGGTAAACGCATTATTTTCACCCCCTGCGTGTTGGATGGGTTGATCAAAGTCAGGGACATTGGCTGAGCCTGCAAACATCAAATGTTCGAATAAATGCGCGAAACCTGTTCTTGTGGGATTTTCATCGCGACTACCTACATCGTATAACAAATTGACAGCCACTAACGGGGTGCTGTTATCTTCGTGAATAATAACACGCAAGCCATTATTGAGTATAAATCTTTGAAAATCAATCATCTATGTTCTAACATATTTAACTATATTTAAATTGCCGCAATGACAACAAATCACTGATTTGTTCATATCTATTATCGTTTTGTTGCACTCGAAAATGCATACACTGCGGCAATTTTTTACAAACTTACCTTTACTTAAATACCCATGTCTTTACGAATCTTATTCAAAGCAGAGCCTGCATGAAACCATTCGATTTGTTGAGAATTGTAGGTATGTATTACTTCAAAAGAATCTTTTGAACCATCGCTGTGATTCAAAACAATCTTCAAATTTTTACCTGCTGTGAATTTATCTAATCCTTCAATATCAATCGTATCATCTTGACGAACTTTATCATAATCAGCAACATCGGCAAAAGTCAGTGCCAACATACCTTGCTTTTTCAAGTTCGTTTCATGTATACGAGCGAAAGACTTAACAACAATGGCTTTCACGCCTAAGAAACGTGGCTCCATCGCAGCATGTTCGCGGCTTGAACCTTCACCATAATTTTCTTCTCCAAAAACAATCGTTCCGATACCTGCTTTTTGGTAAGCTTTGGCTGAATCAGGAACACCATGATAATTACCAGTTTCCGAATTCAATACGCTATTGGCTTGGTCATTAAAATAATTGATAGCACCGATAAGGCAATTGTTAGAAATGTTCTCTAAATGTCCTCTAAATACCAACCAAGGACCTGCCATTGAAATATGGTCGGTCGTACATTTGCCTTTCGCTTTAATAAGCAATTTCATGCCTTTTACCTCAGATGGAGCGATGGGTACAAAAGGCTTCAACAACTGCAAACGCTTAGATTTTTTATCAACTGAAATTTTTATTTTAGAACCACTTTTTGCAGGCTCCAAATATCCCGCATCTTCAACAGCAAAACCTTTAGGCGGTAACTCTACACCTGTTGGAGGGTCGAGTTTAACTTGTTCGCCCTTATTATTTGTTAAAGTATCTTTCAAAGGGTTGAAAGTCAAATCACCAGCAATTGCCATAGCTGTTACCATTTCAGGCGAAGCCACGAAAGAATGGGTATTTGGATTGCCGTCAGCCCGCTTAGAGAAATTGCGATTGAATGAAGTAATGATTGAATTTTTCTCTTGTTTTTCAGCACCATGACGCGCCCATTGACCAATACAAGGACCACAAGCATTGGCTAAAACCACACCACCGATTTTTTCAAAAGAATCCAACAAACCGTCGCGCTGAACAGTGAAACGGATAAGTTCAGAACCTGGTGTAATCGTGAATTCCGAACCAGTTTTCAAGCCTTTAGCCACTGCTTGCTTAGCTATTGATGCTGCTCTATCAAGATCTTCGTAGCTTGAATTGGTACATGAACCTATCAAACCAACGGATAACTTTTGTGGGTAGCCATTTTTTCTAACTGCTGCAGCAAATTTTGAAATAGGCCAAGCCAAATCAGGCGTGAATGGTCCATTAATATGTGGCTCTAATTTCGACAAATTAATTTCAATGACTTGATCAAAATATTGCTCAGGATTAGCATAACATTCCGCATCGCCCGTCAATTCGCCTTTCACTTTATTCGCCAAACGAGCGACATCTGCACGACCTGTTGCTTTCAGATAACGCTCCATCGTTTTGTCGTAACCAAAAGTTGAAGTCGTGGCTCCGATTTCAGCACCCATATTGCAAATAGTGCCTTTACCTGTGCATGAAAGTGATTGAGCGCCTGAGCCAAAATATTCAACAATAGCACCTGTGCCACCTTTCACTGTCAAGATGCCCGCTACTTTCAAAATAACATCTTTAGCAGATGTCCAGCCTTTCATTTTGCCTGTCAACTTCACACCTATCAATTTAGGCATTTTCAGTTCCCAAGGCAAACCAACCATTACATCCACCGCATCAGCACCACCGACACCGACGGCAACCATACCTAAACCGCCTGCATTCACCGTGTGCGAATCTGTTCCAATCATCATCCCGCCTGGGAAAGCATAATTTTCCAAGACAATTTGGTGAATTATTCCGGCGCCTGGTTTCCAAAAGCCAATACCATATTTGTTGGAGACGTCTCTCAAAAAGGAATATACTTCTGAGTTTTCAGTTTCAGCACGCAGTAAGTCAGCTACTGCACCTGTTTTCGCTTGAATCAAGTGATCGCAATGTACTGTTGAAGGCACAGCTACTTTTTTACGCCCACAAGTTGTGAATTGCAATAATGCCATCTGAGCTGTAGCATCTTGCATCGCTACTCTATCTGGCGAAAAGAACACATAATCACCGCCACGTTTGAAATCTTTAACTGGTGAATCGCCGTGCAAATGGGCGTAAAGTATTTTTTCAGAGAGGGTCATCGGGCGGCCTAAACTTTTGCGAGCCGCTTCTACCTTGTCAGCGTAATCTTTATAAAACGCCTTGACCATTTTAATATCGAAAGCCATAAATTAAAATATTTTAAAAGTCAAAAATAATTTGGTTACGAAAGACGAATGATTTCAATAAACGCATAAAGTTATACTTTTTCTAAAAAATCGGGCAAAAATAAACGATTTTCATGAAATATATAGAAAATTCGATATTTTAGACGGAAATAACAAAGCGATTGAAATCTTATTTTGATTTCAATCGCTTTTAGGATGAATAATTGTAAAAAAGCCTGAGGAAATGCTTCTTTTTTGTTATTGACCTGTTTGTCAGTGATTAATATACCAATACAAACACTGTCATAACTGAGTGGAAAGCCTTTTTCGCTTTTTGTGAAAGTAAATTTTTTAACATAAATGAGATTTAATGAATTGTTAAGTGTGATTCGTTTAATTAAATTCTTAGTGTACTAAATTTGTTGCTGGGAAAAAAGATAGAACTTTGTATTAAAAAAAAGGAATAAAATGCAAGTAAAGATAACAGTAATTAAAG
>JAYUUR010000110.1:0-2004 GCA_043754475.1 Saprospiraceae bacterium
TGCTTCAAAATGAGCAAAATACTGAGGGGGTATTGCAGCAGTCCGAAACCTCTGCTCGTGAAGTTTTCAGAATTGAACTATATCGCCCAAGTGCCGATGCCGTTGTAAAAGGCAAAATTATTCATGCACTCAGTAAGGAGGAAGCCTTGCTCGATGGCTTGAATGACGATACAATGAATGCATTTATTTCTAAATATTTCACAGCCGATACGTCGGTTGATACAGTAGCCAAATCAAAAGACACTCGTGTTTTGAAACCCGCTGCTGCTCTTGTGATACCCGAAGTAAATGTAGAAATGACAGTGCAAACTAAGGGTCGGACGACTCAGTCAATCAGTCAAAATGAAGCATTTGATATTCACTTGACTACGCAATTATTGCCTTCTGAAATGACATTTTATGCTGTTATAGCTGCTGTCAACTTGGAAACCCGAGAAAAATCATTGGTGATAGAGCGTACATTGAATTTTCAAAATGGGAAAAGTATTGTCAATATGCCCCCTCAATTATTGAAACGGGGAATGTATAGGCTCACTTCTTCTTTATCGCTTGAAAAAGAACCCGACCGATTGAGCTACTACGGCACTTGTTTAGCACAAATGATTTGACCTATTGAAAATGGGCAGTCGAGAATTAACTCGATTGCCCATTATTTATTTAGTGAAAAGTGAATAGCGAAAAGTGAAAAATTGCACCAGAGGTGCATAATATTGGTAGACAATCACACGCAATTTTAATTGAGTGAAATCGGCGAAGCGTCCAGTCCAGGCGCAGCATAATTGCCTTGATGCCGAATATAATTAAACGGCGCATGGGTTTTCATATCGCCCGTGCGGAGGTTAATTTTGCGTTCATAATCGGGGCAATGCGGGCAACGAAAAATAGCCCATTCACCCTCGCGTGCAACCGTACACTCATGTACGATACTTGATTGATTGTCAGAAAAATCCAAATGCTTCATTTTTTTTGTTTTTTAAATTGTTTAACAAAAATAATTTTAACAAAAAGTATGCTGTTTTTTGTTAATGGGTGAAGTAATTTGGGATAACTGTTATTAATTTCTAAATGATTATAAAAAAAATGTTAATACAAGATTGAAACAGATTTAAAATTTGTTTTATTAAAAAAAAACATCAACCTTTGTATGTGCAAATTAGAATTGTTATTTATATTTTAATTCAATAATTTAGGCAACCTTACAGCCATTTTTTACTCTAAAAAACAAACTCAACAAATCCTCTATTCTTATTCTTACCACAAAGTAACATATCCAAGATTAACTTCATTAAGTGTATAAATATTATGATTTAGATAAATACTTACTCTAAAAAAAACATTCCATGTTGTACAATATCCCCAAATTGTTGCATTTATTGCTCAAAAAGCTATTTAAATACCCTCAAAATGGTGTTGATTATCAGATTTTTCCAGATAATTCAAAAGGCATTAAAAATTTGGACGCCAATTTGATGCCCACCGTATTTTCTATTCCGATTTCTAAAAATAGAGATGAAGCCGATTTTGATTCAGAAATCATATCTATCCGAGTACAATTTTTAGGAAAATTAAGAGTAGAAATAAACAATAAACCCTTGATTTTGAACGGAAAAAATGCCTTACTTTTGGCGTCTTTGCTCCTTGAATATCCGCGAGAAATTCATAAAGAAACCCTCATGCAGCGTTTTTGGACGGACAGCCTGAGTGCTAAAAATAGCCTCAACGTAGCCATTTGCAATATCCGAAAAGCCTTAAAAGATTTGAAAATTGATAAAGAAATATTGGTTTTTGATGCCAATCTCTACACCATTTGCTCTAATTCTACAATTGAAACTGACATCGAAACTTTCAAAAAAGTACGCCGAGAAGCGATGGATGTGATGCGTCGTCAAGGATTGACGGCTGCCATAGAGCATTTTGAAAAATTGATTTGGCTTTACAATGGCGACTTTTTAGAAAATTATCCCAACGATACATGGGCTTTGGGCGAGCGCGATTCGTATTTTG
>JAYUUR010000111.1:0-5872 GCA_043754475.1 Saprospiraceae bacterium
TTTACTCCTCTAAAAAAATATCGCTCTTTGCTTGGAAATGTACACAGCACCTATGTGTTAAATAAAGAAATCACGCTTTTATTTATTTCACGTTCCTAACGTAACAATATAGAGCTATGTTATGTTCTTTTACACTATAACAATTTCTTTAGCAATTGCCATTTCCATTTTTTCTACCAATAAATCCACATCAGCCTTCGTAATACTGAGGGGGGGTAGTAAACGAATGGTATTCGCTTCACTCGACGAGCCGACAAAGCATTTTTCCTCAAAAGCCAAACGCTTACGCAAAGCCGCTGTCGGGAACTCGAACTCTACGCCTATCATCAAGCCAATGCCTCGCACTTCTTTCACGCCTTGTAGGGTTTTCATTCTTTCAATAGCATAAGCCCCTACTTTCGCAGCATTTTCTATTAAATTTTCAGATTTTAAAACATCTAAAACCGCTATCGCCGCCGCACAAGCTAAGTGATTGCCCCCAAAAGTTGTTCCTAACAAACCATGTTTTGCTTTGAATTTTGGATGAATCAACACACCGCCGATG
The DNA here is from genome assembly GCA_043754475.1 of Saprospiraceae bacterium. Taxonomy (GTDB): domain Bacteria; phylum Bacteroidota; class Bacteroidia; order Chitinophagales; family Saprospiraceae; genus JAAFJT01. Next base: position 545 of record JAYUUR010000111.1, read on the forward strand.
GGAAAACCGTTGCCCATACCTTTAGCAGTTGTGATAATATCAGGTTTTAAGCTTTCGATGTATTGGAAAGCGAAAAATTTACCGCTTCGTCCATAGCCTGATTGTATTTCATCAAGGATTAAAACTGTATTGGTCTGATGGCAAAGGTCTTGAATGGCTCTTAAAAATTCAGCGTTGGGGGTGTGGATGCCGCCGATGCCTTGAATGCCTTCGATAATAACGGCGCAAACATCCCCCCTCAGTATAGAAGCCTTCACAGACTCCAAATTGTTCAAATCGTGAAATTCACGCTCGAATGTCGCGTTGATAGGTGCTACTAATTTAGGGTCGGGCGTAACATTGACCGCCGCCGAAGTCCTGCCGTGAAAAGCTTTTTTGAAAGCAATAATCTTCGTTCGTCCGTTGTGGAAAGATGCTAATTTCAAAGCATTTTCATTGGCTTCTGCTCCTGAATTGATTAGAAACAATTGATAATCAGCACATTGTGAGAGTTCACCCAATTTATCAGCCAATTCCTGTTGAAGAGAATTGATGATAGAATTGGAATAAAAACCTAAGCGCGCCACCTGTTCCGAAATCATTTTCACATAATGTGGATGCGCGTGCCCTATGCTGATGACTGCATGACCGCCATAAAAATCGAGGTATTCAACCCCGTTTTTGTCCCACACTCTCGTACCCTCGCCTTTTACGGGTTCGATGTCGTAGAGTGGATAAACGTCGAATAGATTCATTGCTTTTATAATTGAAAATGGAGAATTGAAAATGCGTAATTACAATTACTATTTACTATTTTTTGATTATTTTATGATTGCGACTAATATTTTGATAATTTCAAAATAGTTATTCAAAAATGAAATCTGATATTTCTGCCCCACAATCTATAAAATCTTGCTTTTGATATTCATACGCTCTAACTTGCTTAAAATGACAATTCGAAAAATTTGCCCAATAAGATTTATTCGCCTTATCTTCTAATTTTTTAAGCTTTACACTTCTCATATCAGTAGCTACAAAAATAGTATCTATAAATTTAGCTCTTTGCAAATTGGCATTTCTCATGTCAGCAAGAGAGAAATCAGTATGGCTTTCTATATTTGCTGAGTAGAAAACTGCTCTTTGTAAATCAGCAGAATTTAAAAAAGTATTATTAAAAAATACACCTGTGAAAGAAGCATCAGCAAGGTTTGACTTATAAAAACTGGTATAACCTATATTAGCACCATTAAATTTAGCTTTGCAGAGATTTACTTTTTCTAACTTTGCACCAGCTAAAAAGCAATATTGAAGATTTATTTCACAAACATCTAATTTATTTAGTCTTCGAATATGCCCAACTATTCTAAACATTGCTTCTTTTTCATCCCAATATCTAAAATCATCTATTTCTTCTAAATATCTATCTTTTTTATCTCTTTTGTCTTTGTAATGATCATAAATTGCTAAAAATAGACCTAAAACAATTATATCCATGAACATTCCATGAGCTTCTACCCAAATTCCTTCCCAATAATCTTCTTTATCAGATGAAATATACATATCATGATGTCTAAGAACAGTAAAAGCGACTACAGCCAATATACAATAGAATATTACAGAACGGTTTTTCAAAACTTCTTTCATCTTCAATAATTTGTTTTATTAAAATAATAATATTTGTTTAAAACAAGTCTTTTCTAATAGAAAAAGTTCTTACAACTTAATTTAAAATTATTTTTTTATAATATTAATTTAAAAAGCCACCGACTTCAACCTTAACCCCTCAGTCTGTTCCACTCCAAACATCAAATTCATATTCTCTACCGCTTGACCGCTTGCGCCTTTCAATAAATTATCTATTATGCTGATAATCAATGCTTTATCGCCGTGTTTGGAGACATGAATCAAGCATTTATTAGAATTAACAATTTGTTTTAAATTCGGATTTTGCTCCACCACGTGCGTAAATGGCTCATTTTTATAGAACTCTTGATAGAGTTTTTTCAAATCATCTTCACAGAGACTCGTTTTGGTATAAACGCTGGCGTAAATGCCGCGCGTGAAATTACCGCGCACGGGTAGAAAATTAATTTCAGCATTAAAATCTTCTTGTAAAAACTTGACACTCTGCGTTATTTCCTTTAAATGACGGTGCTTGAATGCCTCGTAAATTGACATATTATTATTTCGCCAACTGAAATGCGAGGTGTCTGTCGGCTTTTGTCCTGCACCTGTTGAGCCTGTAATCGCGTGAATATGTATGTCATCATGCAATAAGCCTTGAGCTGCTAAAGGCAAAATGGCTAACTGAATTGCCGTCGCAAAACAGCCGGGATTGGCTACATATTGCGCTTTTTGAATAAGGGATTTGTTTAATTCCGTTAAGCCATAAATCCATTCAGGCTCCCCCTTTGGGGGCTGGGGGGCTGTTCCCCAACGGTAATCTTGAGATAAGTCTATGATTTTCAATGACTTAGGCATATTATTATTGTCTATAAATTTTTTAGCATCGCCATGTCCAAGGCATAGGAAAAGAACATCTATACTGTTAAAATCCAATGCGTCAGTAAAAGTCAAAACTGTTTCACCAATCAAATCCGAGTGAACATCGCTCAAAAGATTGCCTGCATTTGAGTTGGAATGTACAAACTCGATTTTTACTGAGGGGTGGTTGATTAAGATTCTTAACAGCTCACCTGCCGTATATCCTGCACCACCGATTATACCTACTTTTATCATTATTTTAATTTGATTGTTAATTTCAACAATAAACTTTAACACAAAAATGATGAGGTAAATTTGCATTAAGATTATATATTATTTATTATTGTAAAAAATAAAACACAATTCCTTACAACATAATTTCTCTACTTTTCAACACCTTTAAATAACTTTTAAATTTCTAACTCATGCAAAAAATTACTCACTTTAAGTTAATCCTTCTTTTTTGTATCTTTGGATACACCCTTCAAGCGCAGTCTCTAAGAGTTCAAGACCCCAGGCAAGGAGCACGAAACGCCATCGGAAAAATTGATTCGGCTGCCATGACCATCAAACCACAAGGTATTTACGCTGAAGTAGGTTTGTATTTAACATATTCAGCTAAAAACACCAATCTTACAAGCGTTAAAGATACGCTGGAAGTTCAGCACTACTTCAATTTGCCTAAAGATGTTTTGGTTTCAGATTCATGGCTATGGTTTCAAGACATTATCATTAAAGCTAAAATCATTGACCGTTGGACAGCTTCAACTATCTATAATAATATCGTCGGTCGCCGCCAAGACCCTTCGCTTTTGTTAAAAAATAGTGCAACGAACTATGAATTTCGTATTTATCCAATGGCTGGCAACCAAACACGGCGCGTAAAGCTCACCTTTTTAATTCCGATGCGTTGGCAAAATAACCGCGCTATTGTTGAGTTACCTGCTTCCTTGCTAACCGTTTCAAGCACTATTCCTAAGCTCAACGTGCGTATTTTTGAAAATTCTGCTTGGAAAAACCCTAAAATATTGGAAATACCTTCCTTAAATCTCACTCAACAAACCGATTCTCTCGGCACATCAATTGGTGCATGGGTGGATATAGCAGCTTCAACAACTTTAGGAAAACTCACTTTGGCTTATGATTCGCCTACAAAAAATGGTCTTTATTGCGCTCGCTATCCCGTCAATAATAATGAAGGGTTTTATCAACTCGTTATGTATCCCAATCAAGTAGCGAATATTACAAATTCAACTAAAAACTTATTAGTAGCCATTGATTATAACATCGGGAATACGAGTACGCCTAAAAGCACTATTTTATCGCAGGTCAAAGAAAATTTAAAAGCCACATTGGGTGAAAAAGATTCCTTCAACCTCATTTTGAGTAAGCCCAATCCTAACCCCCTCAGTAATAAATGGCTAAAAGCCTCTTTGGTGGATTCCGTTTTTGAATCTTTAGCAAGCGATGCGCTATCCAATATCAGTAATTTACAAACTGTGTTGTCCAGAAGTCTTGAATTTTTAAAAACCAACAGCTCAGGTAGTTTAGTTTTATTGTCCAGTGATGCGAGTTATACCAATACGGCGGTCTCCAATGAACTGATTATTGAATTAAAAAAAATCATCACGCCTATTCCTAAAATGAGCATCTTGGATTTTAGTAATACAGCCCATCAAGGTTTTCCGGTTAATGGCATTTGGTATGTAGGCAACAACTATCTTTATACAAACCTATCACGACAAAGCGCGGGTGGTACGCTCTTAGATGCAGGCAATTTTTTTGATGTATCTCCTTATACTCGTCAGCTTTTTCAGAAAACAAACGGCTCATATGACAACCTCGACCTTTATACCACTCTCGAAGATGGTTATTGCCACTCTCGTTATAATCTTGAAGATAATAACAAAGATTTTGGACGCCCCATTATTCAAGTTGGAAGATATAGAGGTCAGTTTCCATTTAGAATTGAAGTATCAGGCTCTTATAACAGCCTTGATTTTTCAAAAAAAATGACCATTCCTGAAAATGAAATCGCCCTATCGGCTAATACATTGCCCTATTTTTGGGCAGGGCAAGAGATTTTAAAGTTAGAGAACACCAATCTTTTTGATAATGCCACTATTCAGCAAATTATAAATGTCAGTATGCCAAATCGAATCCTCTCTCGATACACAGCTTTTTTAGCACTTGAGCCTTCATTAGGCGGTGATACTTGCCATACTTGCGATCTGAATAGAACTATATCAACCGTTTCTACTAAAGAAATTAGCAATAGTTCCTTGAAATTGACAGCTTCACCGAATCCATTTAAATCAGAAATAACACTTAAAATCACTTTTGATGCTTGGAGTAGCAGTGAAAAAGCTCAAATAAATATCCATGATTTAACAGGTAAAGTCGTCAAAACGCTTTTGGTCACTATCAAAAAAGGCGATACTGAAGCTCAAATAGAACTTGAAGCCGATACACTTCCTGCGGGTATTTACATAGCCCGTTTCATTTCTGAAAATATTCAAAGAACTATTAAAATTATAAAAATCGAATAAGAATCGCTTGAATTGATTTTTGAACAGAATAAATAGCATTTGAAAACCTATTTATTCTGTTCAAAAGTCCGTTTTTACTGAGGGGGTAAACAATTAGCCTACACCACTAATTTTACAGACGCTTATCATTTTATAAAAAATAATATTTTAAAACAAACTGTTTTTATTGAAAAAAAGGTTTAAATTTGTTTTAAGAAAACTTAAAACGAAACCATAAGTAAGTAGTTGACACTAAATAATCGACACGGAATTACTTGAACTGAATGGAGTATTTAGAACCGATATTAATGAAAATATCATCTAAAGCGTCATTGAG
>JAYUUR010000112.1:0-56361 GCA_043754475.1 Saprospiraceae bacterium
GCAATCTGACAAATATGGTCAAGATGGTCAATCATCACTTCTAAATTACAATTCATGTGCTTAGGCATGGACACGCCTCGCTCCCAATTCGGCACCATCATCCAAGCATCCAATGCGCCGCCAATGACTGCCCCGCGCTTTATCAATGCCTTAATTTGTTCATCACTGTACTGCCGATTATGATTGACCAAAGCCCGACAAAGATTGTGGCTCGCCCAAACTGCTCCATTAAAATTATCCAAAGCTTCCCAAAAGCTATCATCGCATAGGTGAGTGGCATCCAAAATAATACCCAGCTGTTCCATTTCACGCAGTAGGGCTTTGCCTTTTTCACCCATATGCCCCGTTGCATCCGTCCCTTGTGCATATCGCCCGCTCCCGTAATGCGCTGGACCGATAGCCCGCAAACCATAATTATACGCCACCTCCACATGGTCAATCGTGATAAGTGAATCAGCTCCTTCCAAGCTCAAAATATAGCCGATGGGTTTGTTATCCGACCCCCTCAGTTGCCACGTTCCTCGCAATGACATTTCACCTGTTTTTGACTCGCCACACCACAACTCAATATGTTTTTCCAAACCTACTAAATCCCGAATTTGCACCATTTCACCACAAGCCTCCATTGCTTGATACCACGCCAATTGCCCTTGAGTTTGCGCCCAAGCCTGTTCAGGTGAAAGCCAACCTGGCAACGGACTATCGGGCGTGACATACCGCGCAATCTGAGTAGCGACGACCAAGCCGATATTGCCACGTCGCAATTCAGGCAAAGCGACTGTACCTTTTGCCCTATCAGGCTTGTCGGTCATGCCTTTTTCCCGAAGGCGAAGGGTGGAAACTGGCAATCTTAAATCCCGATTCCATTCCATAGCATTCATGCTGAGGTCTAAATGTGCGTCGATTATTAACATGTTATTTTTCTATCTCTTGCTATCACTTGCCACTCTTCGCCCGTCAAAATGCCGTTTTCAACGACATGAAGGCGTTCGTACAGAGCGCAAGTCGGGCAAATATGGAAAGGCACACCATATAAAATGTCACCCACTTGATAGGTATGCGGCGAAGGCAGTTCGATAACTAAATGCTCTTCAGACTGCCCTATAAATTTGGCTTCGGGCGCGTGTGGAAAATAAATACGCTTGGATAAATCATTTTCAGCAGCAATAGATTTATGACCCACATCCAAACATATTTTACCTACATCAGGCAGAGAAATGACCCGACATGCCAGCCAAACGGCAGGTTCGAAAGCCTGTTCAGGAAATGCTGTTTGATAACCTTTGTCCCAAAACACAAATGTTCCTGGGCTACACACCACGCGCTGCCGCTTGGAATGAATCGGATACGTTGATGCACCGCCCATCACAATTTCAAGCAAAGCAGTATCAGATTTGCCTAATTGATGCAATAGTTGTTCTACTTTGTTAAAACTTTCATCCGCTTCTTTTTGCCGAACAGCCAAATCAGTGTGATGGATATGTCCATCGTAGGCATGAAGACCCCTCAGTATAAGCTGCGGCAAAGACATGATTTCATGAAAAAAACGAAATGCTTTTTCAAGCAAAATACCCGTACGATTCATCCCGACATTTAAGTCAATATAAACATTGAGTTTTAAATGATGTTCAACTGCTAATTTGGATAGGCTTATGCCAATTTCAAGATTATCCACCAAGCAAGCAAAGCGCGTATCGGGGTATTTTTTAATCAAGTTGACCCATCTCAATTGCTTCGCACTATTGGGCTGATATGCCAACAAAACATCTTTTGCCCGACACATCGCCAGCATTTCCGCTTCTGCAATCGTAGCGCATTTGAATTTATCAATCCCAACGGCTTGTAGTAGCCGTGTGACCTCTTGCGTTTTGTGCGTTTTTACATGCGGACGCAAACGCTTCACATCATCAATCATGGAAATGAGCGTCTGGATATTGTGCTTCACCCCCTCAGTAGAAACGACTAAAGCGGGGGTATCGAGAGTGTCGATGTTGAGAATAGAGTAAGGAAATATCATTTATTATTAGTTAATGTAATTCAAACATCGCTTCAATCTCCACAGGAATACCATCGGGCAAAGATCCCATGCCCACCGCACTCCTGACGCCGATGCCATTCTCTTCGCCCCAAATATCTGCAAAAAGTTGACTACAACCATTGATAACATAGGGATGTTTGCCAAAATCGGCGGTGCAATTAATCATGCCCAATACTTTAATCACCCGTTTGATTTTATTCAAACTGCCGACGTGGGTTTTAATAGTGGCGAGGATAGTGAGTCCAACTTGACGAGCCGCTAATTTACCCGCTTCAATATCCATATCATCGCCAATGCGCCCAATGATAAGGCTACTATCTTCCTTGAAAGGCCCATGTCCTGACACATAAAGGTGATGCCCATCAATCAAAAAAGGTTTGTACACCCCCATCGGCAGCGGTGCGGGCGGCAATACCAAGCCCATTTTTTCAAAGCGTTGTTCTGGAGAAAGTAGTTCCATTTTATATAAAATTTATATTTAAACAAACAAATTCAAAAATAAAACCCCAATCAAACCGACGATAGATACAATAGTTTCCATCAAAGACCAAGACCGAATAGTGTCTTTTATGCTTAAATTAAAATACTCTTTAAACAACCAAAACCCAGGGTCATTCACATGCGAGAACATCAAACTGCCCGCCCCAACAGACAAGACCATCAAACTCGGATTGACATTCAAACCTGGAATCATAGGTGCCAAAATACCCGCTGTGGTCAACCCCGCAACCGTTGCCGAACCCAAACACACGCGGATAACGGCAGCAATCAGCCAAGCCAATATCAGCGGCGGCATATTCACATCTTTTAATATGCTGCTCAATTGAGCGGTCAAGCCACCGTCTAACAGCACTTGCTTGAGTCCACCTGCGCCACCAATGATGAGTAAAACCATTGCCACATCCTTCACCGCAACGCCGTAAGTGTCCATGATAGACGGTATCTTTTTACCCATATTCAATCCCAATGAAAAAGTAGCGACTATGAGCGCAATCATCATCACGATAGCAGGATCGCCGATAAAGCGAGACATTTTGACAATACCTTCATTTTGAGGAAAGAGAATAGGCAAGACGGTCGTCACTGCCAAAAGAATGACGGGTAATAAGGCGGTGATAAAACTATTCCAACCGCTGGGCAAGGCATCGTCAGGCAGGTTTTCGCTTTTGAATGCCTCCGTCGGTTGCGATATAATATGCTTTAACGTTTTTGAAAACAGGGGTCCCGCTATTATAATGGCTGGAATGGCTACCACAATGCCATAAAAAAGTGTCAAACCCATATTGGCATTAAATTGAACGACCAATGCGGCTGGCGAAGGATGCGGGGGCAAAAAGCCATGTGCCACGGATAGGGACGCGAGCATCGGCAAGCCAATATAAACCGCTGGTAATTTATATTGATACACCACTGAAAAAATAAGAGGAATCACCAACACAAATCCGACATTGTAAAACAAAGGAATACCGATAATAAATCCCGTACTCATCAGCCCCCATTGAATATATTTTTCTCCAAAAATTTGAAGCATTAACGCTGCAATTTTTTGAGCCGCTCCACTTTCTGCTACCAATTTGCCGAGCATTGCCCCCAATATAATAATGACTATCAACGACCCCAGCATATCGCCTATGCCTTTTTGAATGGATGCCGATATTTTCTCCAAAGGAATACCCACCATGAAGCCTGTATAAATGGATACGCCTAAAAAAGCGAGGAAAGGGTTGACTTTCACTGCTGAAATCAACAAAATTAATAGCGCAAGGCTGGAGATGATAATGAAAATGGTCATGTTGGTTATTGGTTAATCGTTATTCGTTATTGTAAATCTAATCCGTTTCTATCTTTTCAATTTTCAAGCCCAACGATTGCAGACGCGGCACTATATCTCCGTAGCCGCGTTCAATCATGGGCACCCCCCTCAGTATAGTCGTGCCTTTAGCGACTGCAGCGGCGATGACGTATGCTAAACCCGCTCTCAAATCGGGAATTTCTAAGGGTTGTTCAATCGCATGAAGAGGCGTTAATCCTGATATAATAGCAGAGTGTTGATGTCCTTTTCCCTCGAATCGACAGGGTGTATTGCCGAGGCAATGCGTCGTCAATTGCACCTCTGCACCTAATTTTTTCAAGGCATTTAGATAGCCAAAGCGGTTTTCATATACCGTTTCATGCAAAACAGACACGCCATCTGCTTGAGTGAGGAGGACTGCGAAAGGCTGTTGCCAATCCGTCGAGAAACCAGGCCAAACGTCGGTTTCGAGGTGGATAGACTGAGGAGGTCTGGCTCTGAAAAAACGCATCGAATCACTATCAATCAATTCAAAACCACCGCCTGCTTGCCTAAAAGATGATAGGAAATTGCCCAAAGTTTCAGGTCGAATACCATGCACGGTTATTGAACCATCCACAGCCGCAGCCAATGATGCCCAACTTGCTGTTTCGATGCGGTCACCCAAGCAATTCATAACGCAACCCTTGAGTTCAGATACGCCTTCTATGCGAAACTCGCGCTTCGAATCAGTGAAAATAATAGCTCCCATTGCCCGCAACATCGTGACAATCTCCATGATTTCGGGTTCGATAGCCACATTGTCAATGATAGATGTGCCTTCTGCCAAAACCGACAGGAAAAGGCAAGTCTCCGTTGCACCTACTGAGGGGTATTTGAGATTGATGTGGTGACCTTTCAAGCGGCTGTTTTTCTGAGCAATATAACCCTCATCACCTTCTATGATTTTTGCGCCAAAGTCTTGAATGGCATCTATATGAAAATCCACACCCCGCGCCCCAATGATACAACCGCCCATAATTGGTACGCTGACTTCATCAAAACGGTGTAATAAAGCACTAATCATCAAGATAGGCATCCGATTCGCCCCCGAATGTGGTTGCCGCACGGTCGAATCCTTCGCTTTCGTGGGGTCAATAACCATCACCTTTTTCTCTTTATACCAATCAATCTGGACACCAAGCGAACGAAGCATATCCGCCGTAATTTCGACATCCCCGATGGGTGGTACATTGGTGAGCGTAGTCGGCGAGTTGCCGAGCAAAGCGGCAATCATGGCTTTGGTCGTAAAATTTTTAGCACCGTAGCAAGTAATTTCACCATGAAGGGAGTTGCCTCCTTGTATTTTGTAAGCTGAATGCGGCATAATGGCGTCGTGATATAGTCATTTAATGAAACACAAATGTAGTTTTTTTGTCGTAACTTTCGCGCAGTTTTTATATTAACATACAATCAATCATCCAATAAAATATGTCAAAAGAAAATCAATTTTTAAGCACCATTACTGAGGGGTATGCCTTCAAAGGCGATTGCATCGAATTGGGCGGCGCGATGCTGAATGGAGAAGTCGTGGAAAACTGTATCGTAAAAATACCTTTAAAAACCATGAATCGACATGGTCTGATTGCGGGTGCAACAGGTTCGGGTAAGACTAAAACTTTGCAAATATTGGCAGAGCAATTATCATCCAAAGGAACACCCGTTTTATTGATGGATATAAAAGGTGACCTTTCGGGCATCGCAGTAGCAGGTGAAGAAAATGAAAAAATAGCAGAAAGGCATAAAAAAATAGGCATTACTCATACTTCAAACGGCAATCCTGTAGAGTTTTTAACGCTGTCTGATGAAAAAGGCGCGCGTTTGAGGGCAACGGTGATTGAATTCGGTCCCGTTTTGTTTTCAAAAATATTGGGTTTGAATGATACGCAAGGCAGCGTGGTGAGTGTCGTTTTCAAATATTGCGACGATAAAGGTTGGCTTTTGTTGGATTTAGATGATTTTAAAAAAGTGCTTAATTACTTCATGAATGACGGTAAAGAAGAACTTAAAAAAGACTACGGCAATATTTCGCCGATGACAATAGGCACTATTTTACGCAAAGTCATCGAACTCGAACAGCAAGGCGCGGGCACTTTTTTTGGCGAACGCTCCTTTGAAGTAGAAGACCTTTGCCGCTTAGACGATGAAGGGCGCGGCATGATTAGCATACTCCGTTTGACCGATATTCAAGACCGCCCCAAGCTATTTTCAACGTTTATGTTGCAACTTTTAGCAGAAATGTACTCTACTTTTCCCGAAGAAGGTGATTTGGAGCAGCCTAAACTCTGCGTATTCATTGATGAAGCACATCTTGTTTTCAGCGAAGCCTCCAAAGCTTTATTGAGTCAAATAGAAAGTATTATCAAATTGATTCGCTCAAAAGGTGTTGGCGTATATTTCTGTACTCAAAATCCGCAAGACGTGCCTGATGCCGTTTTAGGTCAGTTGGGTATGAAAATGCAACATGCGCTGCGGGCTTTCACGGCAAAAGACCGTCAAAATATCCGCCTCGTGGCTCAAAATTATCCTTTGACAGATTTTTATGATGTCGAAAATTTGATAACACAATTGGGCATTGGTGAAGCATTTATTACAGTTTTAAATGAAAAAGGTATTCCTACGCCAATCGTTCAAACGATGTTGCGCGCGCCGCAATCGCGTATGGACGTGCTTTCGGAGGTTGAAATCGATAAAATACTGAGGGGGTCTCAAATCATTGAAAAATACAACGAAGTCATCAATAGAGAAAGTGCTTACGAAATTTTGACAAGCAAAGTAGAGACGACTTATGGTTCAGAAGTTCAAAAACCTGCTCAAAAAGAAGAACCTGGCATATTTGAAAAAGTATTAAAATCACCTGTTGCGAAGCAAGTCGGTAGCACCTTAGCGCGGGAGTTGACACGTGGTTTGTTGGGCATTTTAGGGCTTGGGGGGAGGAAGAAGATTTGGTGATTTATATGATTAACAGCTTTGCGAGGGTTTGAAACCCTCGCAAAGCTTTTCACAAAAAAAACCTGTAAGAGCGTTAACTCTTACAGGCAAAATTTTATCTATTCTCAATACAAATATTATTAAAATGGCAACATCAAACCTGCGCTGAGAGCAATGCCTCGGTTGGTAATTTTGACAGAATTATTGTCTTTGTCAAAATCTTGTAAACCATATAAATAGCGCACATCTATCACCAATCTGTTGCTGCCCACGCCCAATTGCAAGCCGCCGCCCAAATGCACACCATAATCCAAGCGATTAGATCTTTCAAAATCGTACTTACCGCTTTTGTCTGAAATTTGAAGGACACCCCCGATTGTGCTTTTGCTGCTCGATTCCACAGAACCACCTGCTGCATAACCCACACTCGGACCCGCTTGAAGATAAAAACCCAAACGCTCGCCGCCAATCAAACCCCTCAGTAACAACGGAAACTCGACATAATTTATCTTGTTTTTTGTATCCGTTTGGGTTGTGATGCCGCCGCTTGTACTGGTTGTCATCACACGGCTGCCTTTTTGAGTAAAATTAAATTCAGGTTGAATAGAAAAATTGTTACTCATTTTGATTTCTAAAGGAATAGCAAAATGAGTTCCCGTAATATTTTCGTTTTGGTCATTATTCCCCTCAGTATTCCATTTTGAGAGATTGAGACCTGCTCGAAAACCAATAGATGTTTGAGCTGTTAAAGAATAGTTGATAAAAAATAGCATTGAAGCCGCTATCGTAGCTTTTCTCAAAAGATTTGTAAGCATAAAATACAGTTTTTGTTAAAAAATAAATTACTTAATAATATACGAGATATTTACATTTTTTGTTTTTAAAAATTTAGTTTTTAACATTTTTTTTAGTATAAAATTTAATCATCAATATTTTTTAAATGCCGAATGAAACTTTCGATATAGCTATTATCGGTGCAGGTCCGGCGGGATGTGCTTGTGCTTTAGCCTTGCATGAAAGTGGCTTGCGAGTAGTGATGTTAGATAAAGATATTTTTCCGCGCGATAAGATTTGCGGTGATGCTATCCCGGGTTTGGCTTTTAAAGCTATGGATAAAATAAATTCCAAATGGGGTTTTGCCATGAGGCAATTGATAGATAAAGAAGACATTCGCACGGCTAAAATATATGCTCCAAATAATAAAATTATTACCCTCGATTGGGTCACCTATGCCTATAATAGCAAGCGGTTGAATTTTGATAATTTTCTTTTTCAACTCGTAAAAAAAGAAACTTCGACTACTATTTTTGAAAACAAAAGATTGCAAAAAGTGGTAGTTGGGAACGGTGGCGTACACTGCCAATTTCAAGATAATTTACTGATACATGCCACTATTGTCATCGGTTGCGATGGGGCTAATTCGATGGTAATGAGGCAATTGGGCAGCATTGAATTACAAAATGCACCTTCGTGTGCAGCAGTAAGAGCGTATTATCACGGCATTGAGGAATTGAAAGAAGGTGTGAATGAGTTTCATTTTTTCAAGGATTTAATACCCGGTTATTTTTGGATTTTTCCTTTAGAAAATGGTTGGGCGAATGTGGGATTTGGTATTTTGAATTCAAATACAAGCAAAAAGAAGAAAAAACTAAAGCTGAGAGATACTTTGAACATGATAACGACCACACTGCCAAGCATTGCCCCCCGCTTCAAAAATGCCCAATTAATGGATTCGTCCAAGGGTTTTGCATTGCCTTTAGGTACTCAAAAATTACCGATTTCAGGAAATCGATTTATGCTTTGCGGCGATGCAGCTTCGCTCATTGATCCTTTGCAAGGTCATGGGATTGACAATGCTATGTGGTGCGGGCTTTTCGCTGCCAAACAAGCAACAGAATGTTTCAAAAAAAATAATTTTGAAGCATCATTTATGGCTCAATATGATGAAGCAGTTTATAAAAAAATAGGGACGGAACTGGCGACTAATGCTTTCATCATGCGCCTTTTCAGCCGTTTTCCTTTTCTGTTTAATGCTTTCGGATGGGTGGGTCAAAATCAAAAACTGATGCAATGGATAGCGAGAGTTTTGAGGATTTAAAGTTTTGTCATTCAGTAGGAATCTCTTTTTACCATTACGATTTCACAAAAGAGATTCCTGCTGAATGACACAAACAAAAAGTCCTAAATTTTGCTTATCACAAAATTTAGGACTTTTTATTTTATAAAGTATTGATAATCAATAGATTAATTATCGCCTTCTATATCTTTAAACGATGCTGCATCGAATAAAAGTGAGAAACGCAATGTATTATCCAATGGACCGCGTTGACTTGAAGTCGGTACAAGGTATGATAAATTGATACCCAACACATTGTATTTCAAACCCAAACCCACTGTGAAAAACTGGCGTCCACCTTTTGATTTGTTCTCATAGAAATAACCTGCGCGGACTGCAAATTGCTTATCGTACCAATATTCAATACCTACTGAATATGTTAATTCCTTCACCTCTTCGCCAAATCCACCCGGTGCATCGCCAAAAGATTTGAAAATACCTGAAACTGGACTCAATGATCTCCACGCTGCCGTTGAATCAGAAGGCTGAGGTGTTGGTACTAATAATTTATTGATGTCGGCAGCAATCACGATGCTGTTATACTGGTCGAAAGGAATATCCCATGCAGCACCAATACCCAAGTTAGTTGGTAAAAAATCAGCTGACCGTAAATAAGTAATTTTATTGCCAACGTTAGAAATGACTGCTCCTACGGTCAAATCAGATTTGCCAGCAGCCGTTTTCATCGGTTTTTTATAGGTGACTGAAAAATCAACAGCACCTGCTATACCCGATTGAATGCGATCGCCACCGCCACCATCAGGACTTTGACCCGAAGCTAAGTTGGAATAAATAAATTTACCCGTTGCACCAACAGCGAGGTTCGGACTTAACTGACGTGAATACGAAGCGGCAATTTCAAACTCGCGCGGGCTGCCTTCGCCTAATG
The DNA here is from genome assembly GCA_043754475.1 of Saprospiraceae bacterium. Taxonomy (GTDB): domain Bacteria; phylum Bacteroidota; class Bacteroidia; order Chitinophagales; family Saprospiraceae; genus JAAFJT01. The sequence continues at coordinate 9,806 of JAYUUR010000112.1, forward strand.
GTTGAGCGTTAAAATCCGTCCAAGTGATGTTACCAAGAGAGAAATAGCGCAAGCCAATACCCACCGCTTGCTTGACTTTAGAGCCGAATTGGTAAAAACCTGTGCCGTATGCCATATAAATATCATTGACACCTAAATTACGCAACCAAGGCGTATAACTCAATGAAGCACCAAAGTTTTGATTGGCAAATGCTAATTTTGAAGCATTGAAGTTGATAGAATTGGCATCAGCACTGAGTCCGATTCCTACATCACCCATTGCACCTGAACGCGCGTCAGGATTGATGCGCAAGAAAGGAACGGCTGTTTGAACTGTGCCACCACATTCTTGACCATTTGGAAGAAAGCCGCCTATACATTGGGCGAGTGCTGTGTTTTTTGTCGTTAAAACGAAGGTTAACGCAAGAGCGAAAATGGCGATTTTTTTCATGTCCCGTAGAGATTTATCAAATTTAAAGTCTGAAAAAAGTTTGCAAAAATAGATTTTGTTCATAAATAAATACCTTTTTAAACGATTATGCTTGTTTTTAAGTATTGGCTGAGGAATCTTATTTCAATATTTTTAGATGTTATTTATAAATTGTTGATTTTCAGCATTTTAACAGAATTTTAACTATTAAGTTATTTTTTAAAACGGAAAAATTACAAGATTATTTCAAAATCACTAATTTTTCAAAATCACTTTCAGCCGTTAATTTCTTACCTTTCACATCTTTACCCGTTATTTTTACTCGATAAAGATATACGCCGCGAGCGAGTTCACCCCCATAATCATCCTTACCATCCCAATTAATATCGGCTATTCGATACCCCTCAGTATTTACATCTTGATCAATGGATTTAACGATTTTACCACTGACTGTAAAAATATTCACGCGCACATGTAGTTGTTGACCGACTAAATTATGCTCGAACTGAAACTTTGTTTTTGTGGTAAATGGATTAGGATAATTCAATACATGACTCAAAGCCGCCTTTGCATTTGAAGCTACTATAAATTCAGTATAACCTTCGGCTGCATTATTTGCTACATCCCATGCTTTCACTTTGATTTTATGCTTGCCCAAAGCCAATTTACTGAGGGGGTATCGCACTACCCCTTTTGTCGGATCGTCTTTAACGGCTTCATAAAAATTATTGAGTGGCACTGTATTTTTTGCTTCATCCAGCGTGCCCGCCAAATCATGACCGATGCTTGTTCCTGCAATATTAATACCATTATCATCACTTAACTTAACATATAGCGTCGGATTAGGGTCAGTCATGCCGCCGAAAACAAAATTGTCATCATTCATATACACCTGCACAAGCGGCGGCTGATTATCCGCTGATACTGAGGGGTCGGTGCCCCCGATGATAAAATTCTCAAAATTACCGGCACCGTCCGTAGAGCCATCGGTAGCGTAATAACTGATTTTTCCGTTTGAAAAAGAATAATCAATATCTTTTGGAATGATAAAAGAGAATTTCCATTCACCATTTTTAACTGTTGCAGCACCTTTGAAAAGTATATTTCTTTGAATCGTAAAATCCCTGACATAACTGCTGGGGTCTTGACCCAATGTTCTTAAAGTGGTTGCTTTATCATAAACGGTGGGATATAATGTACCATTAAAATTTTTCAGAATCAATCCGTTATCGTCTAAAACAGTGCCTTCAATCGTCACTCTTTGCAAGGCGCGCACTGTATCAGCAGTAGCATTAGCAACTTTGTTGTTGATTTTTAAAGTACCTACATTATAACGTGGCAAGGCTAAACGCATGGATGGGTCGCCTATGAGTGTGAATTTATTGCCATTATTGCCCGTTCTCGTAGCATTTTTAGCAGAAGTAATGATTTCTCCAATTGTCTGCGCCTTGTTATTGGCTTTTTTGAAAATAGTGTCAAATACCGCAGTCGTCAATTCAGCATTACTATTGGCATAAACTGCCCGAACGGTTGATAACAGCGCAATGACACCGCCGTTGGGATTTAAAAGGGCAATTTCACCCGCCGCTTCTTCTTTCGGATTGTCGTAACCGCTAAACGAACAAGTGGCTGTAATAAATAGAGGTAATTTATCAAAATTGCGCCATGTATCCAATTCCTCTCTCGTGAGTACTGCCTCTTGAGCCAATCGTTTGGGTCCGCCATGTCCTAAATAGCACATGGTCAAAACGCCTTTAAATTGGTCTTGATAAAGGGATTCATTCAGTGCAGGAACGCGCGTACCCCCTGCGGAAACGACTTGTGGAAACGCATCCACATATAATTTATCTAAATTAATATTCTTTTCACCCCCAAAAACATTATCAGCTATGCGGTCGCAATCGTTCATGTGGGCATTGGCATCTTCATCGTCTGCCATGAATACGGCTCGATTGCGCCAATCACCTAAGGCTGACGGGCTTTCATAATTCAAAATTTTACGCACTACGGCATCTGCTTCGGTAGCTGTTTTGCAAACGATGCGTCCAACGGCAATATCCAAATCGCCTTCCAAATCTTCACCCCCCTCAGTATCGGAGAGCAAAGCGTAATAATCATCACTTGGATAAGATTCGATGCCGTCAAAATCACTATCCACTTCGTAAGGGGGAATAAAATCGCTGGGTTGAAGGTTGCCCAAAGGATAAATGCGCTTATAATCAAACGAACCATCGCCCATGAGGAGCATATATTTGAAACGAAGATTGCGGGTGAGTAATAAGCGAGCGAAATCTCGAATAGCCGAAGGGTCGAGCGCGCCACTCGAAAATTCATTATAAATCTGACCGATTTCCGCTAATTCTACGGTGAAACCAGATTTTTTACGGCGTTGCTCTGCAAGCGTTTTAGCAGCCGCTTCAAAATTTTTATGATAGACGATTATTAAGTCAATATTATCAATGGCGTGTAAATTTTGATTCGCTATTTTACCAACTGCCGTGGGTTTAAGCAAGGCTGCGCTTTTATCAAAAGCCACAAATTCTTTTAAGGTATTATTTGTTGCAGCACCAAAACTTAATGTATTTCCTGCAAGTGTAAACTCTTGATTTTTAGGCTTTTGTAGATTTGTTATATCCCAAATAAGGGTATTACCGCTGGCATTGGCTACTTGAAAATTAGTCGTTGCAAAGTTCATACTTTTCACATCTCTAAAGCTCAATTGGCTCTCCGTCAATTGCAAACGCCTACGTGCATTGACTTGAATAAAATCCAACCAACCCAATCTGCCTTCTGAGGAGGGGTATGCTACTTTGATGTCAATATTTTCACCTGAAGGAATGTATTTTCCATAAATATCATCCATATCTGCCATTTTATCTTCGGAAGGATTGCTACCCGCAGCGGAAATATAGCCCGTATAACTTTGCCCTGAGGAGGTGACCGTGAAATTGATTAGCCCACTGGTGATACCTGCAAATTGTACCCTCAATTTAACCGAATCCGCAGCAATAATATTTGGAAATTTGAATTTATCGGTATAAGTGCGCTCTTGAACGCTGCTGACAAAGGCATCGCCGAACCAAAGTTTACCCGTGCCTTGCGTACAATTGCAAGGTTGACTGGCAAAAAGATTGATTTTATCCTCTTCCAAACGGAGGTAATCATTGAAAGCCGTAGAGGTAAAAGTTGTATTGGAAAGAGAATTTTGAGTAGCGGCTCTTAAACCATTGCCGCCATTAATTTTAATAAAATAAAAACTTTCGTTGGCATATACATTTTTAGGGCGATTGAACTCCAAGTTTTTACTATCAAAATACCATTTATCGGGACCTACGCCATAAAATAAAATATAGTCCCCTGCATCAAATTTGCCATCCGCTTCGCCTGAAATAACCACTGAGTTTTCAATCAAATCATCGGGTCTTGCAGTTGCATTGGCTTCGGGCAGTATACCGCCGCCGTTGCCATATATTTTAATAGTTCGGGGGTCAATTTGGTCAATATTGGCTATTTTTAATTGGTTTTTTAAAAAATCATAATCCAATTTAAAAACACCTGTTTCTTTAATTGAAACTTTATAAATATCACCATCTTTTAAAGCCGATTCTCGCGTACCAAGCAACCCTCTTTCGGCAATGCGTGTTTTAGATGGTTGAAAGGCAATGCGTAATTCAAAATCAGTCAATTTTTCAAGATTAGTACCCGTTTTGCGAATCGGGATAAATTCAATATTTCCAAAATATTTACCCCGCTCCTGCGTTACAATGGCTGAAAGAACCACGTTTTCAGAAAGCTGGGAATGGTCTTTATCGGCTCTAATACTGAGGGGGGTAAATTGCGTATTATTAAAATCAACGCTCAATTGACCATCGGATTCCAAAGGGAAACGATAGACGAAAACAGGCAAAGTCTGCGTTTTATGTTTGCTATACACCGCCCCTTTGAAAGTTGCCATTTCACGACTTTGCTTATTAGGAATCTGATTGACCAACGGCTTTTCCGCCCATACGAGAACTCGGCGCAGTGTAAAAGAAGACTGAGCCAATGAAAACGTTAAACCGACGATGGTGAGGAGTGTTGTAAAGATAAATTTCATATCTTGCGTTGACTAAATTAAATGATTAAATTTGAATGTAAAAATGAAATCAAAATTTGTTATAAAAACGTTAAGCAGATTTCATTATTGCTAAAATTGATAATAATTAACATATTTTGTAGAGACAAAAGTAATGCATTTCAAAGTTTTAATAGCCAATCACTAACAGATGAATAAAAAATTACTGTTTGCGCTTTTACTCGGTTTTATACTGAGGGGGTTTGATGCTCAGGCTCAAGACCCTGTTTTCAGCCAATTTTATGCTTCTCCCTTGCAGCTCAATCCAGCGTTTGCAGGCAGTGCAATGGCGCCTTTCATCGCGCTCAATTATAGGATGCAATATCCAGGATTCAGTGGTGGCGCGGCTTATTCTACTTTTGCAGCCAGCTTCGACCAGCATCTGAAAGGTTTGAACAGCGGCATCGGTTTTAGCCTCATGACTGACGATGCAGGGCAAGGGATTTTGAAAAAAACGTATGCCAGTGCTGTTTACTCCTATAAAGTGGATATTAATAAACAACTTTCTACGCGTATAGGCATCGAAGCAGGTTTTATCCAAAGCAATTTGAATTGGGACAAATTGGTTTTTGGCGATCAATTAGACGCTATCAATGGACCGACTAATCCAGATGGTTCTGTACGACCTTCCTCTGAAATACGTCCTGAAAAAACTAACAATACCTTATTCGATATATCAACGGGCATATTGGTTTATGGTGCAGGATTTCATGGTGGCTTAGTGGCAAAGCATTTAGCGACACCTAATGAAGGCTTTTTGAATGTCAATCAGAACTTAAAAATAGGTTTACCCATGCGCTTGACTGCACATGCGGGCTATGAATTTACACTAAAAAAAGCGACACGTTACAGCCCTTCTAATTTTATTTCTCCGACGGTCATGTTTGTGAAACAAGGAGATTTTGCTCAATTGATGGTGGGTACTTATGCGGGTTTAGGTCCTATTATTGTCGGCGGTTGGTATCGCCATGCTTATACAAACCCTGAATCCGTTGTATTAATGATGGGTTTCAAGCAGGACTATTTTAAAATCGGCTATAGTTTTGATTATACTATCGGCTCACTTTCAGGCAGAACAGCAGGTTCTCATGAAATATCCTTGACCCTCAATCTCGACCCGGGGGCGGGTAAAAGAGTGGATATAAGTGACTGTTTTCAGATATTTAGGTAGTCATTTCATTTACATTTAAATGTTTAATAAAAGCCGCCATTACAAATTGAGTAACGGCGGCTTTTACTATTTGCCAAATTCTAAGTTGTTGATTAGTTGATTAATAGTGTTTTATGATGAAGCAATTTTTTACAAGTGTAAATCGTACCGCCAAACTGCATTTTACTGAGGGGGTCAAGTATATGGTGATTAGTACACTTTGTTTTACTGTTATGCAAGGTCTGATTAAATTTTTACCTCAAGACCGTATTCCTACCATCGAACAGACGTTTTTTCGCTCATTCATTACGGCTATATTTTGTGTGTTTTTTATGTTTAAAAAGCATATCCCTTTTGCTATTAAAAATGTAAAAATGATTTTGATACGGAGCATAGTCGGGTCTATTTCAATGTTTGCATTCTTTTATGTTTTACCTCGAATGCCTTTTGGCAGCTCTGTTACTATCAAGTATTTATCACCTGTTTTCACCGCTTTATTTGCTGGAGCAATGTTGAACGAAAGAATAAAACCCATCCAATGGATTTATATTTTAATGGCTTTTATCGGTATTACATTTTTGAAAGGATTTGATGACCGCATCGCTTTGATAGATTTGTTCATTGCACTTATATCAGCCGTAACTGCAGGATTATTATACATCATACTTCGGCAAATTGGGAATGATGACCATCCTTATACAGTGGTTTTTTATTTTATGCTCATCGCCAGTCTTATATCTGCCGTTTTGATGATTCCCTATTGGGTAACACCCACTATAGAAGACAGTTGGGTATTTTTAGGCGTCGGTTTTTCTGGATTTATAGCTCAAATATATATGACCAAAGCCTTTCAAGAAAAAGAAGATGCCAATTATTTAGCCCAATTTAAGTACTTAGAAGCCGTTTTCGCCATCATCATTGGCTATTTATGGTTTGGCGAAACCTATAATTTTTTGAGCTTTTTGGGCATAGTACTCATATTTATTAGCCTCATTTTAAACATTCGTTTGAAATCGAAGGAAAAAGTCCTAACAAAATGAAAAAATGGTATCAATTTGTTCTTGTTTTTGTAGTCTGTGCTTTTAGTAGAGATTAGGCAGTTGACAAACTTGACGGTATTAGGTTTGGTAGATAATCTATTTTCAGATGTAGTAAAAGAAAGGATTAGACGGTTTTGCCAAATTGTAAAGTCGAATTTTAAGCCCCCTCAGTATAAAAACACTTTTTCAAGTAAATCGTACATAAAACTTGATATTTGTTTTTCTTTTTACTTACATTTGTACTTTATAAAATTTATAGAAAATGAAAGTAGCACAAAAAATAGTAAAAAAGATAGCGCAAATGCCCGAAGGTACAGTGTTTGGGTATCAAGATATGGGCATTGATGCGCATGAATATGGTGCTGCCGCAAAATCAATAGGCATATTGATAGCAGGGGGAACGTTAAAAAGAGCTTCAAAAGGCATTTTTTATAAGCCCAGACAAACAGTATTTGGCGTTGCGAAGCCTCGGGAAGAAGAATTGATGAAACAATATCTTTTTAAAAATGGACAAAGAGTGGCATATATCACAGGTTCAAGTTTATATAACAAAATGGGGTTGACAATGCAAGTGCCTTTTAATCTCAAAATTGCCAGCAAGACAAGACGCACGACTGTATCTATTGGCAATATGAAAATTAGACCTGCACGGAGTTATGCTGATGTTACAAACGAAAATTATTACTTATTGGGTCTGTTAGATGCAATTAAAGATTTTAACCGTATTCCTGATAAGGATAGTAATACGGTCATAAAAATATTGACCAATAGAGTGAAAGAACTTGATGCCAATGAGACGAAAGAAATCATACAATATGCTTTAATGTATCCGCCGCGTGTAAGGGCTTTGTTTGGTGCAATTGTAGAAAATGCGGGTAAAACATCAGAATTAGATACTATTAGAGGCAGTCTTAGCCCACTTTCTAAATATAAATACGGTATTAAAAACACTGTTCTAACAAACACTTCTAAATGGAATTTAATATAAAGCAATATGAAACTACACGAAAATAAGAAGTTATTTCAAGATGCTGTTATTATAACGGCACAACAAAAAGGATTAAGTGAAACCATTATAGAAAAAGATTATTGGGTTACGGTTGCTTTATATACTATTTTTACAAATGAAATAGGCAATGAAACCGTCTTTAAAGGTGGCACTTCATTGTCTAAGTGCTTTCAATTAATTGAACGATTTTCAGAGGATATAGATTTGGTCGTCTTTAGGAGAGAAGGCGAAACCGGCAATAAGATGAAAGATAAAATAATCAAAATAGGGGAATGTGTTAAAAACGTTCTCTGTGAAATACCCCGAGAAGGTAAAACTAATAAAAAAGGGATGAATAGAACAACTGTTCACCTTTTTGACCAGACTTTTCCAGGAGATTTAAAACAAGTAAATAATAATGAGATAACTTTAGAAGCAACTTGGTTAGGCAATGTTGAGCCTTATACGGAGTCTATGGTTCAGTCCTATATCTCAGAAATGATGTACAATCAGAATCAAACAGAACTGATAGAAACCTATAATATGCAACCGTTTACCTTTAAAGTGTTGGCGAAGGAAAGAACCTTTTGTGAAAAAATAATGAGTCTTGTTAAATTTTCTTTTAGTGAAAACGCTATTGAGGACTTAAATAAAAAAGTTAGGCACATCTACGATATTCATAAATTGCTTCAAAATGAGGAAATCAATCAATTTTTCAATTCATTGGCTTTTGATGAGATGCTTTTGAAAGTGGGTAAAGATGACCTTATCAGCTATAAAAATAGAAATGCTTGGCTTGGAAATCACCCTTCAACTGCCATTTTGTTTTCAAATACAATAAATACGTGGAATCATATTAGTAAAACATACAATTCTAAATTTAAAGAAGAAATGGTTTTTGGTGAATTGCCTTCTGACAAAGACATTCTGGATACTTTGCATGAAGTTGCAAATCGATTGAAATCCATAAAATGGACTATTGAGTTAGGTGAAACACACTCAAATATTGATTAAAAATGAGATTAAATTTAATACCTCTCAGTAAAACTTGTGAAAATGACCATTTTATTCGACACAACAACTATCAAGCAAACTATAAAAACCCGCTTTCAACAAGCCACATAATGCATCGAAATAGCGATAGCATAGTTCACTGATACCCCAAGTCACAAATATTACTTACTAAAATCATAAGACTCAAGAGTTTGGCATAAGTTTGGGGAACTAAAGAAGCCTATACTATTTTGGTTATTAAACACTTTTAAAATAAAACAATATCTTGTAGTATTTAAGACGTATATATAAATGCGGAAAGAGTTTTAATTTTAGTTAAATTTTAGACTAAAATCAATAATCAATAAAATAAACTCCTTCGCAGAGCGTTAAAATGCGAACAGAAAAGGAAAGAGATTTAACAAAATAAGTATATTTGCGCGTTCAATTTAAAAAACGTTTCATTCAACGATGACAAAACTCCTTAAATTAGGCTTCTTGCTGATGTTATGTGTTTCAATTACACTCACGACATCATGCCGTAAAAAAGACAAAAGTTCTACCACTGGTTGGAACTATAACGACCCAAAATGGGGAGGCTTCGAAAAGAAGAACTACGAAGGTCAAGCAACAGGTCCGAACCTCGTACTTGTTGAGGGTGGTACTTTCAACATGGGTCTGACCGAGCAAGACGTAACATATGAGTGGAACAACGTTCCGCGTCGTGTTACTGTTTCATCTTTTTATATGGATGAAACCGAAGTAGCTAATATTGACTACCGCGAGTATCTTTACTGGCTCGAACAAGTGTATGGTGCACAATATCCTGAAGTGATTCAGAAAGCGTTGCCCGATACACTCGTTTGGCGCGAAGAATTATCTTACAACGAGCCTTTCGTTGAAAACTATTTTCGCCACCCTTCTTATGATAATTATCCCGTGGTGGGTGTCAACTGGTTGCAAGCAAATGAGTATTGCAAATGGCGTACAGACCGCGTGAATGAGATGATACTCATCGAAAGAGGTATCCTTAATCCTGACTTGGAGCAGAAAAACGAAACGGTATTTACAACCGAGACGTATTTAGCTGGTCAATATCAAGGCAGTGTTCGTAAAAATTTGAAAGACCTTCGCACAGGCACTGAGCGTCAAGTCCGTTATGAAGATGGTATCATGCTACCTTCATATCGCCTCCCAACCGAAGCGGAGTGGGAATATGCTGCACTTGGTTTACAAGGCAATATGGCTTCTTCTCAAGACGAACGCATCACTGACCGCCGTATTTATCCTTGGAATGGCAATACTGTTCGCTACCAACGCCATGATAAAAATCAAGGTGATATCTTAGCTAACTTCAAGCGTGGAGCAGGTGACTATATGGGTATGGCTGGCAATTTGAATGATCATGCTTCACATCCTTCACCAGTTCGTCAATATATGCCAAACGATTTTGGTTTATACAATATGGCGGGTAACGTTAACGAATGGGTAGGTGATATTTATCGCCCGATGACAAGTTTGTCTTTGCGTGATGCTGATAATCAAGACTTGAACCCTTTCCGTGGTAATGCTTTCCAAACTAAAGTATTGGACGAAAATGGTAAGCCGGTAGAAAGAGATAGCTTAGGTCGGATGCGTTACCGCGATGTCAAAGACGACGAAGTAGCGAATCGCGACAACTATAAAAAAGCGAAATTATATGATTATATGGATGGTGATAAGCAATCAAAATACTTTGAAGACCAACCCATGTATGATTATGGTAAAAAGACTTTAATCAGTGATAAAGCACGTGTTATCAAAGGCGGTTCATGGGCTGATAGGGCTTATTGGTTGTCTCCAGGTACTCGTCGCTTCAAAGACGAAGACAAATCTGATAGCAAACTCGGTTTTCGTTGTGCTATGACGCGCAATGGTGGTCCGACAGGGAATGAAGATACGGGCGGCAATAGCTTTAAAAAGTCTAAAAAGAAAAAGACGACTCGTAAGTTCAAAAAATAAAAATTTATAATATTTTTTAAAAGTCTCCATTTATCAGTGTGATAAATGGAGACTTTTTTAATTTTGTGGAAATCGTTAGACAATTATTTGAAAATAAAAATGGACAATACTTTTTTAGCACCCCCTCAGTATTTAGGTGAATATAAGCGTTCAGAAAAAGCAGCCATCGCTATTTTGAGCATTTTATACCTCGTCGGTATCGCAGGTTTTATATTCAAAATACACCCTAATTTCGCCAAATTGACACCTGTTAATCTAATCATTTCGCTCATTGTGGTTCTCATTTTTCATCCTCAATGGAATTGGAGAATAGTCTTATTTATCATTATTTGCCCTGTAATCGGTTTTATTGTAGAAATGAAAGGCGTTGAAACAGGTCTAATTTTCGGTCATTATAAATATGGTGAAACGCTTGGCTTAAAGTTCAATGATACCCCCCTCAGTATCGGCGTGAATTGGTTGCTTATCGCATATTGTTCTGCTGCGTTAGTGAGTCATTTTACTGCTGAAAAAGGCAGCATTATTTTGAAAGCGCTCTTGGCTTCTGCCCTCATGGTGAGCCTTGATGTACTTATTGAACCGATTGCCATGAAAGCTGATATGTGGTCGTGGCAGAACGATGACATACCCATGCAGAACTACCTCGGCTGGTTTTTAACAGCCTTACCCTTGCAGTTATTATTTTTCATTTTAAATAAATCGGTTAAAAACAAAGTTGCCGTCGCGTTGTTAATAGCACAGTTCCTTTTCTTTTGGATTCTCAGTTATAAATTTTAAAAAATGGCAAATTGGTTATTTTATACACTCGTAACGCTATCTGGAGTTGTCGGCATGGAGTTCATGGCTTGGTTTACGCATAAGTTCGTGATGCACGGTTTCCTTTGGCAATGGCATGAAGATCATCACCGACCGCGCCATGAAAAAGAAGGGTTTTTTGAAAAAAATGACCGCTTTTTCCTTGTATATGCAGTGCCGAGTGCTGCTTGCTATATTTACGGCTCGGCTACTCAAACGTGGTGGGTTTTCTTTGTGGGCATCGGCATTTCTATTTATGGCTTGATTTATTTCCTCATTCACGACGTTTATATTCATCGCCGTTTCAATTGGTTCAAACTTTTGGACAATGCGTATTCCCGCGCTATCCTCCGCGCGCATGGTTCACATCATGCGAAGCAAACGAAAAAACACACCGAGTCTTTCGGACTCTTGGTTATTCACCCTAAGTATTTCAGAAAAAAAATCGCAGTGGAAAAAGAAAGTGGTTGAAGAATATGAGACAGAAATGATGATTGATAAATGATGATTGATGAAATAGACAAACCCCTCAGTAAAAAGTGAAAATGCCGACAAATCAGCTTGATTTATCGGCATTTTTACATGTGAAAATTTTTTACTTTTCATTATTCATTTTTCACTATTTACTCCAACTTCATCTTTACCTTATAATCCTTTTGTGCAATCGGTACATTCACAGTTGGATAAGGCAGTACATTGTAGAGTATCGCTTTTTTACCAAATACAGTAACCGTATCCGGTTTGGGCGGATTTGATAAACCCATGACTTTAAGTTTCCGAGTGGTTTGTTCCGAGCCTTTTGTAAAGGTCAATTTTGCGATTGCCCAACCTGCTTGAATACATGCAGCACCATCAGGGCAACGACTATCCTCGACACTATCCAAACTCACTTTAATATTTGTAATCGTCACAGGATTACCTTGTTGGATTTCAAATATTTCATCCAACCCTACTTTTGTTTTATCGCAACTGGATATTACAAAGGTTGTTAAAATTAAAAAAAGCATTTTTTTCATTGCATACAGTTTTTTTATTAATAAAATTTTGATGAAAAATTGCATCTTTTCATCCTCGTTTTCATCAATATAAGACTATTTTTTACTACATTTGGTTGGGATGAAATTGTTAAACGTTTCTTAAAATTATCTCCATTTGAAAAATCAAAAATGAAAATGGGTTTATCAAGTAGAACTTTTATACCTCCATCCTGCCACGCTCCGCTCGCAGTAACAATTATGCCACGTTCCTCGCAATGACATTTTTAGGTTTTAAATATATTTTACAATGAAAAAACTCTTCTATTTTGGCATTTTAGGTTTGATTTTATTTGAAATCGCCAATGTGTATTTCATCATGCCCATGCCTGGCAGTCAAGATATGAACAGCATTGATGCAGCCTATTTTCTTTATTCATGGCGTTGGGTGTTTCGAGGTTTATTGGGTTTGATGGTAGTTTTAGGTTTGAAATCTGCTTTTTCAAGTTCAAAATGGCTACCCATTTTTCCAATATTGGGATTAATGGGCATTGCTTATGAAACCAATTTTGAAATGGCAGCCGACACCATGTTTTATCAACCAAAGGTTTTAGAAGTTAAAAATATCCAAGAAAATAAAGTTGAAAATGACCCCCTCGTCATAGGCGTCACGCATGAGGGCGAAGCCAAAGCCTACCCTATTCAATATCTCGGCTATCATCATCAAGTGCGCGATACGATTGGAAATAAGCCGATTATGGTCACTTATTGCACTGTTTGTCGCTCGGGGCGCGTGTATGAGCCTATCGTGAATGGGAAATTAGAGAATTTTCGCTTGGTCGGTATGGATCATTTTAATGCCATGTTTGAAGATAAAACCACTAAAAGTTGGTGGCAACAAGCAACAGGTGAAGCCGTTACTGGCACTTTGAAAGGCTATCAACTCCCCGAATTTCCTTTTATGCAAACGACTTTGAATAAATGGATTGAGCTTTATCCCAACACTTTAGTCATGCAGCCCGATAAAAATTTTCAAGTGCAATATGACAGTATGCGGACTTATGAAAAGGGAAAGTTGACGGGGAAATTGACTCGGCGCGACACGGCTTCTTGGAAAGATAAATCGTGGATAGTAGGTGTAGAAGTAGGCAAAGTGAGTAGGGCTTATGATTGGAATCTCTTACAAAAAGAGCGCATTATTTATGACGAATTAGATAATCAGCCTATTGCCCTTATTTTATCAAAAGACAGTTTGAGTTTTGTTGTTTTACAAAGAGTAAATAAAGAACAGACATTTATACTCGTTAATGATACCTTGAAAAGCAAGGAGAATAATTATAATTTCGCAGGCACATCATTGAATCCTTCCATTCCACATTTAAAAAGAATAAATGCTTATCAGGAGTATTGGCATAGCTGGCAGACATTTCATCCTTTGACTAAAAAATAAGAATTCAATAAGAAATTAGCTAAACTGTAACTCTCAATATAGAAAGCCGTAAATTTGCTTGAAATTATAAACCCATTCTTCATATAAATTATAAAAATTACACAATGAACTTGAAATATAAATTTAGCTTAATTTTATTTATACTACCATTCTTAATTTTTGGTCAAACAGATTCTATTAAAGAACGTAAACTTCAAAGCCTACTCATAATAGGACAACGTGTAGATATCGAAAGGTTGCCTTCAGTTCAAAATACGTTTATTTGGTCAGGTAAAAAAAACGAGGTCATTTCTTTAGTCAATTCGGATGTCAATATTGCTGAAAAAACGGCGCGCCAGATTTTTGCCAAAGTCCCAGGTATTTTTGTCTATGATATGGACGGGACAGGTAATCAAATGAATATTTCGACTCGTGGGCTTGATCCACACCGTGGCTGGGAATTCAATATTCGCAGCAACGGCATCTTGACCAATTCAGATATTTATGCCTACCCAGCCAGTCATTATAGCCTTCCTATGGAAGCTGTGGAACGCATTGAATTGGTTAGAGGAACGGGGGCTTTGCAATATGGCGCACAATTCGGCGGGATGCTTAATTATGTTCCTAAACAGATTGATACAACGCGACCCCTCAGTCTTGAAACCATCAATTCGGTCGGTACTTATGGTTTGTTTAGCACTTACAATGCTATCAGCGGTAAAATTGGTAAATGGGAATATGCTGCTTACTATACAAAACGGGTTTCAAAAGGTTATAGAAAAAATAGTGAAAGTGATTTCAATAGCCAAACCGTTATGTTACGTTATAAGCCTAATAAAAATATGAGCATTAAAGCAGAGTTAGGGCGATCAAACTACATTTATCATGTTCCGGGTGGCTTAACAGATTCCATGTTTGCCGCCGATGCAAGGCAATCTACGCGCAGCCGAAACTATTTTAATCCTGAAATTTATGTACCATCGGTTCAGTTTGATTGGCAGATAAATAATAAGACAAAATTAAGTTGGACAAATTCCGCCGTTTTGGGTGATAGAAGAAGTATATTGTTTGATAGACCTGCAAATGTGGTGGATAAAATTGATCCCGTAACCTTGACTTATGCGAATCGCCAAGTGGATATTGACCATTTCAATAGCCGCACTTCTGAATTGCGTTTGTTACATGAATATCGGTTGTTTAATAATACCCCCTCAGTATTAGCAGCCGGTGTGCAGTATTTTAACAACGATATGCGTCGTCAACAGTTGGGGAAAGGAACAACAGGGACAGATTTTGATTTAACGATTTTGGGTAGTTTTGGGCGTGATATGTATTTGAAAAGTGAAAATATCGCATTTTTTGCTGAAAACAGATTTCAATTATCCCCTAAATTAGTTCTTAGTGCAGGTATGCGCTTTGAAAAAGGTACTTCTAAAATGTCGGGTGTCATTAATTATTTGCCAAATAGTGATGTGCCAAATGTTATTAAGCATAGTTTTCCACTTTTGGGTTTGAATGCCGAATACAAACTCGATAATGAAAAGAATTTTTATGCAGGATTTTCGCAGGCTTATCGCCCTGTTATTTTTAAAGATATTATTCCTGCGTCTGTTTTTGAAAGGTCTGATAAAAATCTTAAAGACGCCCGTGGCTATAACCTTGAAGCCGGTTTTAGGGGTAAATCTCAACATTTCAAGTGGGATTTAGGTATTTTTCAAGTACAATATAATAATCGTCTGGGCAATCAATCGTTGAATGAGAACGGGCAATTTTTGATTTACCGAACCAATATTGGTAACTCCATGACGCGCGGTGTTGAGGCTTTTGGCGAATATTCTACTTATATTACTGAGGGGGTACGCTTCTCCATTTTTACTTCAACGTCATATATGGAAGCCAAATATGAAAATGCTCAAATCCGAGTGGGCAATGAAAACAAAAATATCAGTGGTAATCAAGTAGAAAGTGTGCCGAAATGGATTAGTAGAAATGGGGCAACTGTACGCTACAATAAACTCAGCATAACTGCACTTTATAGCTACACAGCCGAGAGTTTCGCCGACCCCTTAAACACTGTTAAACCTTCTGCAAACGGTGCTGTTGGTTTAGTACCGGCTTATGGTTTGTTGGATATAAATGCATCATGGCGTATATCTTCTCAAATACTCTTGCGAATGAGTCTCAATAACGTAACGGATGAAAAGTATTTTACAAAAAGACCGCTATTCTATCCAGGTCCCGGTATTTGGACTTCAGATGGGCGAGGTGCTAATATTTCAATAGCTTTTAAACTTTAATCAGGAATCAACTGAATAATAGAACCCAAAGCCAACTAATTAATTTAAAAATTAAATACAACATACCAATCATCACCGCAAAAAACATCAAAAAAACTACTAAAAAGCTGCGCTTGGCACTTGGCGGATTTGGGTTTTCAACATAATATTGTTTCAACATTTCTATATTGCGTCGATTGGCTTTAAATTTCAAATCAAATATATCGCCTAAAATCGGAATCGAGCCAATCGTCGCATCCATCGTAATATTGCCCATCATTTTGAGCAACATACCTATCCCCACACCACGCCGCACAATGGCTAAAACAACAACTGACGAAATGCCAAAACTTAACCAATCCCCTACCGTCGGAATCAAACCGATAAGGAAATCAGCACCAAACTTGATATTAGTGAAAGGAATTGTGAATTTATTATCTAAAAGGGTTGAAATGTTATCAATCCATTTAAATTCAGGATGATGCTTCGGCTGAATAGCTTGTGGGTTTATTTCTTTTTGAACGTCCATAAAAAATTATTTTTTTATATATCGATTGGATAAAATAAACATGATGACGAATAAAAATAAGGAAAAAAGTAAACCTATTCGCAAACTAAATGCATCCGCTAT
The DNA here is from genome assembly GCA_043754475.1 of Saprospiraceae bacterium. GTDB lineage: Bacteria > Bacteroidota > Bacteroidia > Chitinophagales > Saprospiraceae > JAAFJT01. The sequence continues at coordinate 26,606 of JAYUUR010000112.1, forward strand.
ATAACCAATGACAGGCGGACCCACAAAAAAACCTGCATACCCAATCGTCGTCGCCATCGCAATCCCAACGCTTGGAGCTACCCCCTCAGTATTTCCGGCTGTGGAATAGACAATCGGCACTATCGTCGCCAATGATAAGCCGACGATAAAAAAACCTATCAAAACGATAATAGGAATGGCAGTCAAAAGCGCAATTGAAAGCCCTACTATTGCAGCTAAACTATTGAAAATCAACATGTTACGCTTGCCATATTTGGCAGTAAAATAATCTCCAAAAATGCGCCCGGTGGTCATAGCCACAGCGAATGCGCCAAATGTCAATGCTGAAAATGCCTCGCTCTGTCCTATTTCTTTATGCATATACAACGCCGACCAATCGGCAATAGAGCCTTCGCCCGTCATCCCGCAAAAGGCGATAAAGCCAATAGGCACAATGGCTTTTGTAGGCAAGCGAAACGTAGCCCCCCCCTCAGTATTTAGCTCAATTTTCGACGCTTCATCGCTAATTAAATTAAAAGCTGCCCATAAAATAACGCTTAAACAGAATATACTGACTACTATAAAATGATTGAAAAGAGCGACCTCAAATTTCGCCATCAAAGCCCCACAACCAGCCCCCAAAGCTGTGCCTATGCTCCAAACACCATGAAAAGAGGATAAAATAGGCTTTTTGTAAATGCGTTCCACGTACACGGCTTGTCCGTTCATGGCTACATCTTCCGAACCGCTCAAGACGCCAAAAAGAAAAAACAGCGCACCGATAAACCATAAATTGGATAAAAGCGGAATCATTATTAACAACGAAGCCATCGTTGCACCCGTAAAAATGGTGATGCGGCGGCTGCCGAAAAGCACTGTCAAATAGCCTGCAAATGGCATGGCTGTTATGGCACCAGCCGCCGAGCAAAGCAACAGCGTACCGAGCGTAGCATGTGAAATATTGTATAGCTTTTCAACTTCGGGCAAACGCGCTACCCAATTGGCATATTGAAATCCATTTGTAAAGAAAAATAATGCAACGGCTAATCGTTTGATTTTCATAAAGTTTTATAATAACAGTTTTTCAATATCCAACCAATTATCCACGCGGTGGTGTCTGCCAATATCAGCATATATATTATGAGTGGACGTAAAAAGCAGGGTTTGACCAGTGAAATAATCGAGGTTTTTAAAATGATCGTCAATCATAATATCTGCTTGAATAATGGTTTTTGAACCACAAAAACACATCTGTCGCCAACTGATAAATGGAAAATGTTCACTGAGCCATGCGTGTTTTTCATTGAGGCATTGAGGAAATTCGGTAGCAGCAGAAACAATAAAAACCTCATATTCAAGATTCAAAGCCTGCATAATACGTTGACTATCAGGCATTACGAGAATATCCCGAAAGAACCCCTCAGTAAAAACCCATTTCCGAGCGTTCGGAAAAGCTATAAAATCATTCAGTCCATTCACATCTTCTATTTTTTTCTGCTCGCCTGTTTCGCGCTCATGCCAAATGAGAAATTGGGTAGCGACATCCGCCATAACGCCATCCATATCTACGGCGATTCGTTTTTTTTTCATGCTATTTATTCTTTACCTTCATTTTATTTTACCATGAAAACGCAACAAATACTTGTCTGTCTTTTCATTAAAAATGCACAAAATGAGCTTTTTAGTCATTTTATCAGAAGCATCAAACAGGATTTTAATAGGATTGTGCACATAGCCATTGTCACCAAAAAGGAGAATTTGCTCCTGCTTGGTGGGCAGTCGAAAATGCAATAATTCATCGGCTGTTTGAGGAATTGGCACATCTTCATATCCCTCTTCCTCTAAAAATGATTTGACCATATCTAAGCTGGCTTGTAAATTAGTACCAGCAAATTTTATTTGATATTGCCAACCATCGCTGATGCCACCTTCATAATGGCTACCCTCTTTCGGAAAATCCTCTTTAATCATTTATTGAAATTAAATTGCAAAATTATTTTATTTAAACAATTTTTTTTAAAATAAATACATTTTGTTTTTTCCCGAAGGGATTCCTTTGGAAAAAAAATCGGCTTGTCTTAAATCCAATTTAGCATAAATAGCGTTTACTTTGTAATAAAAACAAACATACATGTCCAAATTTACATTAATCACTCTATTTGTATTGACAACAATACAAATACTCAGCGCACAAAAAATCACCATATTTTTTGATAACTCGCTGTCATCTACCCCCTCAGTATCAAAAGCCCCTTTGAAGTATAATAAAGATTTTGCTTATAGTTTAACCTTCGATGATGCTACGTCGGACGCTTTCACACACGCCATGCCGCTCCTGCGCGGCGGCACGTTGAAGGAATTCGACACGCCTTTTAGGGGTTTGTTTTTTACAGACGGTTGCGGCAATGATGTGCCATTTAGGGCTGGTATCGCATGGAATTCCGTCGCTTTCAACGGCAATGACACCCATAATGGCGATGTTCAAGGTAGCTTGACATGGCGGCAACTTGACTCGCTTTATGATTATGGATGGGATATACTTAACCATAGTTACTCCCATAAATCGGTTTTTACGAACCAAATGACTACACTGGATTATGTGAATGAAGTCATTAAAAACCAAGCAGCCGTTCGTGAAAAAACGGCAAAACATATAGAAATGCCCATCTTTGTAGTGCCTTCTGGCGATGTAGCTTATCAAGACATTGCTTTGCAATTAGGCAGTAAAGTGGTTTTTGACCAATCGGGCAACAACCTCATTGGCTTTGGTGGGTTACAAATAGACGCCGATTTGAATTTGAATGGGTTGCGCATTCACCGGCAGAAAATAGAAGAAAGCTCGACGCTCAATCAGTTAGAAAATGTAGTGAATAGAAGTCAGAATGGCGGTCATTATTGGTATAATGAGTTTGCACACCGCATTGACAATTTCAATCCCTATGGTTTCAATTATTATTCTTTCAAAAATCAAATGCAAAAAATAGCGGATAATTGGGGAAAAAATGGTTCCGACCGCGTTTTGATGGCGCCTTTGCAAGAGGTTTTTGAATATTTGGTCTTGAGACAAACAGTCAAAATGACGACTGCTATAATGGGTCAAAAGATGGATATTACCTTCGACCTTTCGCAAGTGCCGACTTGGTTACGCCGTAAAACCTTGACTTTAGTTGTCAATTCCAACTCAACTTTTAGCCGCGTAGATGTACCCAATAATATTGAAAAAACATTCAAAGGCATTGGTAATCAAAAAATTATAAATGTAGATTTTTCACAATACCTCAATTCCACGCCTACACAGGACTTGGCTACCCCCTCAGTATTTCGCGTATTTCCCAACCCGGCAGGCGATTTTTTAAACATCGAATTGCTCAATGATGCACCTGAACCGGCTGAGTTGACCATCAGCGAAATGAGTGGGAAAGTATATTTCATGCATCGTTTACCTTCAAAAAAATACCAACAGAATATTCAATCATTGCCAAAAGGCATGTATATTTTAAGCATTAAACAAGGCACTCAAATATCATCTACAAAATTTTATAAAAATTGAAAATAGGCATTATTGGAGCTGGTATAGCAGGATTGGCTACGGCAGTCAGATTGGCGAGCAAAGGGCATGAAGTGCATGTTTTTGAAGCCAATAATTATGCAGGCGGCAAATTGTCCGAATTTACATTGTATGCGAATGGTTCAGATGACATTCAACGCGCATACAGATTCGATGCAGGACCTTCACTTTTCACCATGCCAATGTATGTGGAAGAACTTTTTAAAGAAGCCAATGTGCCCATAAAAGATTATTTCAGTTATGATAAAATAGATGTCGTCTGTCAATATTTTTGGGAAGATGGCACTCAATTGACAGCTTGGTCAGATGAACAAAAACTGGCGCAAGAGATTCAAAATCAATTAGTTATAAAACCAGAAGTAATAGAAAAAGCCCTTGCATCGGCTAAAAGAAAATATGAAACGGCAGGGCGCATTTTCCTTGAAAAAAGCCTCCATAAAGTGTCCACTTGGACAACTTTACCTGTAGCCAAAGCTTTACTACTTATGCCCGGTTTCGATATTTTTAAAACGATGAACGCTACGCATGAGCAATTTACATCTCATCCTAAACTTATTCAATTCCTTAACCGCTTTGCCACTTACAACGGCTCAAATCCCTACAAAGCATCGGGTATGTTGAGCATGATTCCGCATTTTGAGCATGGCATCGGCGCATTTTATCCGCGCGGAGGCATGTATGAAATCACAAAATCCATTTATAAATTAGCTCAATTAAAGGGTGTACATTTTTATTTTAATCAAAAAATAGAGTCTATAAAAGTAGAAAATAATGCTGCAAAAGGCTTAAATACTGAGGGGGGATACTTCGATTTTGACACCATCATTTCCAATATGGATGTATATTTTACTTACAAACAACTCTTACCTCATGAAAAACACCCTGAAAAAACCTTAAATCAAGAACGCTCCACGTCAGCTCTCATTTTTTATTGGGGCATCAAAAAGTCATTTAATCATTTGCATTTACACAATATCTTTTTTTCAAATGACTATAAAAATGAGTTTGATTATTTAGCAAAAGGCGAAGTTGGCGACGACCCCACGGTGTATGTCAATATATCTTCAAAGCAAACGCCGAGCGATGCGCCCGAAGGTTGTGAAAATTGGTTTGTGATGGTGAACGTGCCACATAATTTAGGGCAAAATTGGGATGAAGTAATTAAAAGAACGCGTGGCAATATTATTAAAAAATTATCTAAAATATTATCTAAAATATTAAACGTTGATTTGCAATCACTTATAGAAGTAGAAGATATTTTATACCCCCTCAGTATAGAAAGTAAAACAGCGTCTTTTGGCGGTGCATTGTACGGTACAAGCAGCAATTCGATGATGTCAGCATTTTTAAGGCATAAAAATTTTTCGTCAGATATTAAGAATTTGTACTTCTGTGGTGGGTCGGTACATCCCGGCGGCGGCATTCCGTTGTGTTTATTGTCGGCTAAAATTGTTTCGGAGTTGATTGAGAAGTAAGAGAATTAGGAGTTGGGAATTAGGAATTAGGAGTTGACAATTAGGAATTTGGAATTTGGAATTTGGAAAATAGGGCGGGTTTTAATTGACACTTAGTTTTGGGAAAGTAAAATAGAAAGTAGTGCCTACCCCCTCAGTACTATTGAGCCAAATTTTACCACCGGCACCGGCAACAATTTTTTTGCAAGTAGCCAATCCAATGCCACTACCTTCAAATTCGTTGCGCGAATGGAGGCGTTCAAAAATGGCAAAAACTTTCTCATGAAATTCCTTTTTGATTCCGATGCCATTGTCATCGAGGCTGATAAGATAATTATCGCCTTCATCAGATGCCGTAATTTTGATTTCAGGTATCACATCTGCTTTACGGAATTTGATAGCATTGGCAATCAAATTTTGAAATAATTGAATCATCTCAGTAGTAGAACCTTCGATAGTAGGCAATTCGTTAATAACAATAGTAGCATGTGTATCCTTCATAGTAGCAACAAGATTGCTGATAACAACGAATAATACTGCATTCAAATCAATTTCCTTATTATCTTCCTGTTTTTTACCAGTCCGCGAATATTGAAGCAAATCATCGAGCAAACGTTGCATTCTATCCACGCCATCGGTCACATAGGTCATATATTCAATGGTTGGTTTATCTTGTAAAGTAACCATTCTCTTTTTGGATAAGCCTGTGTACATGCCAATCATTCGGAGCGGCTCTTTGAGGTCGTGAGAAGCGGCAGAAGCGAAATTTTCAAGCTCGCCATTTTTATGAATGAGTTTCGTTTGGGTGACTTCGAGTTCGGCGTTTTTTTCTAATATTTCAATTTTTTGAAGTTCTAAAAGGTTTTTTTGCTCTTCAAGGATTTCTTTCTGATTCTCAAGAATTATCTTTTGTTGTTGGAGCATTTTGATAATTAAATCTTGCCCTTTTTCGAAGATGACGACAATTCCAAAAATAAATAAAAAGAGGAAAGAATAACTTGTATAGTAATATGTAATATCAACCTCTGTGTTGAAAATTTGAGCATGACTTGATGTATTATCATAAAAATAAAGATAAGACGAGAATAAAAGTAAGGAGCAAAACCAAAAAAAACCTGATTTTTTATTTCCAAAAAGTAAAGCAATGAGAGGTGAAATAAACATCCATAATAGGTTATCAGAAAGTAAACCTCCCGTTTCTTGGACACTGGGTAATAAAGTGATAAAACAAATTAAGACTAAAAAATTACTAGAAACAACAAGGCTTCCGAATTTTTTCAAACTAAACAAAATAAAGAAGAAAAATATTATAGGTATAAATAGATTTGGAGCGTTGTTTAAACCCAACATTCTAATACAAAGTTCTATAGCTATCGTAGAGATAGCAAGGAATAGTATGAGTCCGACAAACACATACGCTCTATAGTAAATATAAGATTCTTTTTTTAGATTATCGTGTATAAAATACTTTATTGTTCGCTTTAGATGAGTCATGATAATACTATATATTAGGTATAAAAAATCATAGTTAATAAAATATTCTTACAGAATATAGTCAACAATTTTTTTATTAATTATTTCAAATTAATAAAATATTAAATCAAATTTTATACCATAAAATAATATTCAATATACAGTACTTAAACATTCATAATTAACAAAAAAAATAGAATATTACTTGAATTTGAGACATTTTAAATACCTATTAGGAATGAAAAGTCTTTCAATCAAGCAATATTCTATATTAAAAAATTAAAACAATATTTAATTTATGGTCAAACAGACATTTGCAATGTAAATACATCTTGAATGCTTTTCATATCTATAATGTTCTTACTTTCTAAAAATGTAGAAATATCTTTAATAATATTCAACATTTCGTAAATATCCTCCATCGTATGGTGATTTGTAAGTATCGCTCTCATTCCAGTGTTTTTGTATGGTACTGCAGGATAAACAGCTAAATTAAGAAGATAACCTTTGTTATACATTGACTGCATCACTTCATATCCAGCCTCTGGCTTTCCTACAGGTATGAAAAAAATTGGTGTATTTTCTTGGTTAATTAATGGAATCTTCAATCCTTGTGCTGTCAAGTTAAAATAGCTGATGCGTTGCCTCAAACTTGCTTGTAATTCATAAATTTCATCTGAAAGATGTATTTTAGCAGACGCAATACATGCAGCAATATTAGAAGGAGGCATAGGGCTTGCAAACATTAAAGAACTACCACAGTTTCTGACCACCTCTTTCGTTGCCTCATTTGGATATATTAAAGCACCTCCATGAACACCAAAACCTTTTACAAGTGATACGGCTAAAAGCATTTGATCATGAAATGCTGGAAAATGATTTAAAGCAAAACCATGACCATGTTCGCCCGACCAACTCATACCGTGTGCATCGTCAATATAGCACCAAAATTGTTCATACTTATTCATTAATTCATATAATTCTGAAAATGGTGCACTATCTCCATACATTGAATAAACCCCATCTGCCATATACCAAATTCTATCATGGGTTTCTTTAAGTTTTTCTATACGGCTTTCTAATATGTCCATTCTATTATGTCTAATGGTTTCAACATGTACGCCGTTTGCTTTTACCATTAAAACCGCATTTTTAATACTAGCGTGAACTTGATGGTCAAGAATGATAGCATCATTTGAATTTATCAAAGTAGTCATATTAGCTATATGACCAATTGATGTAGTTGGTGCTACTAATGTGGGTTTTCCAAAAATTTGACTTAAAAGTGTTTCTAATTCATCCAAAATACCTAATGAAGAATAAGATCTTGAACAGGCGTATTGTAAACCATACCTATTGATAGCATCAATTGCCGCTTCTTTTATACGAGCATCATGCTCCAATCCAAGATAGCTGCAATTGCCAAAATAAGTAAGCTTTTTGTCTCCTACTTCTACAATTCTTCCATTTGTTCTTTTATTTGTAGCTTTGACTTGTAGGAGTCCTTGTTTAACTCCACGGTTAATAATCTGGTTGACAAGTTCAACCCGAGGTGATAAATTTTTCATGCTTTACTGTGTCTGTTAAAGTGTTAGAGAATAATTTTGCTTATAATATGTTTTATTAAATTATCTACAATTTTAGAACAAGGGAATTTCATAAAAAACGCTATGTGGTAGGGGTTTGTGTTTTACATGTTGCCGTTCTTTCTGTATCGCTTTCAAAAATAATTTTTTCTTTTGAAAATGAACATAAATTTTTAAAAAAAAAAAAAAAAAAATGATGGGCATGGCTAAATCGCCTGTAAACACCTCATAAAATGGCGTTTTACCATTGATCTCAAACTATGTCTTTCTTTTTCTCAAAAATGCTCATATCAGCAGTGTGAAAAATGCCATTTACTGAGGGGGTAAAAAAAACGAGTGTAGAAAAATACACTCGTTTTTATTTGAGAAAAATTTGAGTAATTATAATTATTTTCTCTAATCTTTTTTACCTCCCCACAAAGTAAATACGCGTGACACATTGAAGCCAAAACGAACCGCATTTTTGCCCCAATTATTTTCCGTCTGAGTAATAAATCCATACTCTGACATGGAGGTAGAATTGGTAAAATGCAATTGAAAAACGTGCCCGCCTGTTTCAATATCCAAACCCACCGACAGCGAATTTTTAAAATTAGGCGCTAACTGATTGGGCAACACATATACATATTCCGCATTGAACGTCATCCGTCGGGTCAAACGGACTCGCCCGCCGATACCCAATGCAAAGACATCATTTTTTTCATCCGTCGTTTTCACCAAATTGCGGTGAACATAAGAAGGGGCTAATTCTAAGGTTATATAATCGTTTAGTTTGCTACCAATCAGCAATTGAGACGTGTAAAATAAGCGCGAAGAGAAATAATTTTCTCTCGTCGGGTCATCGGGTTTTTGAGTTTCAACTGCCGTTCCTAATATAATTGCTACTGAAATGGGCATATTGCGTTTACCTGTACTTTGTCTTAAAAATTTATACTTAACAAAGCCATCATAGGCTTTTCTGACACTGTTTCTATTCACCCCAACACTCAATTGGTCAGTAAGACCAAAATCAAATCCAATGCGTATCGTCGCTTGGTCAATACCAAAGAGGTTATATATGCCCTCATCAATAGTGGCAAAGCGATGGGAGATTTTGAAATCCATCACCCCCGCTGCCGTATTTTCTAATGAATGCAGATTGATAATTCTATTGGTTTTGAAACTATACTTAGTATAATTGATTTCATCATCGCTTTCAATAAGCGACAATAAGCTGCTCGCTGTATCTTTCTGAGGCTTTTGAGCCACGCTTTTAAATGCCCAAATACTGAGGGGTATCAAAACAAGTAATATTTTTTTCATAATTATAATCCTTTGAAAATGAAGTAATTAAATTAATATTTTTAAAACAAACAAGGCTTCTTAAAAATTACCCATTTTTAAGAAGCCTTGAATTTCCAAAAAATTGGCTTATTTCGCTTTAGCAGCCACCATTGCTTGCAACGGCAAATCAATACTGATTCTCGCTTCTTTAGCTATTTTATCTTTCACTGCCCCTGGAATCGCAATATTGTAATCAGCCACTTTGATAGTAAAAGCTGATTTTGCTGCCGTCACCAAGCCACCTTTTACAGTCAAATTGGCATCAGTTTCTATATCTTTCGTAACGCCATGCATCGTCAATTTGCCTTTCACTTTTACAGGATAAGTACCGTCTTTTTTCAAATTGACACTACTAAAATTCGTAATATCCCCTACAAATTTAGCATCAGCATATTTACCAGATTCCATGTAGTTTTCATTAAAATGCTCTTCCATCAAGGCTTTTTCAAAATGGAGTGATTTGACAAGCAACTGCACCTCTATTTTACCCGAAGCCAAATCAATAACACCTACAGATTTGTTGGTCACGCCTTCTATGGGTTCAAGCGGTGAAGAAGCATTGAAAGAGACTTTGCCAGTTTTTGTAAAAACCTTTTGAGCATTCATGTTTACCAATAAAAACATAGCTATTGCACTTAAAATTACCTTTTTCATAATGAATTCAATTTAATTTTTAAAAAATGATGTTTCAACTCTTTTTCTATTAATATTCTAATCAGACGTTGAAAATCGGTTTCTGACAATAAGATTCGGGTGATTTAATATAAGTTTAACTTTATTTCAACACTATACAACGTGTCATCACTACATCAGCCAATTTGCCGTCGCATTGCCCTTTGATGGTCACCTCATCGCCTGCTTTTACTGAGGGGGTCATTGCGCCTTTTTCTAATTCACAACTTATAGAAACCATCGGGTCTTCTGTTTCGAGCGTTACATTAGTCGTTTCATTTTCAGTTTCCACTGAAGCTACCTTACCTTTTACAGATAAAACTTTTCCAGCATGTTTGTCTTTATCAAATTGACTACCCAATTCATTGGCATCCATCGTTAGCATAGCATCGCGAGAAGCCATGCTCGGCGTTTTTTTATTCCACATATAATAGCCATAACTACCGCCTAAAACAGCCATCACAAGACCGATTAAAAGAATTTTTCGTAACATTCTATATTTTTTAAATCTATTGTCTAAATATCTAATTTCTAAATTCTCACTACTGAGGGGTATCAATTATTTAACAAACCCGCATTCACCCACAGTTGAAGTTTTGTAATATCACATTCGGCTAATTTAGAGCCTCCTTGCGGCATACGCGAAAAGCCAGCAGAATGCTTGATAGAACCAAAAAATGCAGTCGAATTTCGACTTATATAATTTTTGATATTGGTATAGCCATCTAAATTCACGCCGGCAGAGGCTGAAATAGTATTATGACAACCAGAAGTAGCACATTTAGAAGCCATCAAAGGTGACACGAATGTTGAAAATTTAGCAGTGGATGAATCGCAAGTGGTCGTACTCTTAGTAGGATAAAGTTCCGATTCTACATTGTATTTACAACTTTGAGCAGACAAAATAATGAAAAAAGCTAATACAATCGTGAGAATATAATACTGTTTTTTCAAGCGCATAATAATGGTAATTTTGTTAATAAAGATTTGATATAAATATTCAATTTTCACATCGGTTAGAAAAATCATTTGACTATCAATAATCATTACGGCTTATTTAAATCATTGGTTGCCCCCTCTCAGTATTTGATTGAAGATTGCTACTTTAAAAAGCATTCCTCTATTTAGATAATACTTGATTATTCATTTTTTCTAAAATTTCTATTGTAAATGCATGAACCAGTTCGCCATTGTGAGTAATCAAACTGCCTTTAGTAATTTCCTCTTCCATCTCCCACTTGAAACCATTTTCATTGACTAAATGTAGCAACAAAGTAGAAATGTTGCGAGCATATAATTCTGAAGAATTGACAGGCAGCAAGGCAGGTAGATTGGATACACCAATAATAGTCACGCCATGAACTGTTATGGTTTCATCTTTTTGGCTCAGTTCGCAATTACCACCCCACTCTACTGCCATATCCACGATGACAGCACCCATTTTCATGGATTCAACCATATCTTGAGTCACCAAAACAGGGGCTTTTTTACCTGGCACTAATGCTGTAGTGATGACAATATCAGCTTCTTTTATGCGCTGACGGATTAAGGTTTTCTGTTTTTCAAGAAATTCTTTAGATACTTCTTTTGCATAACCGCCTTCAGTTTTCACCCCTTCATCAGCCACTTCCAAGAAGCGACCACCGAGTGACTCGACTTGTTCTTTGGTTTCAGGGCGAACGTCAGTGACCTCTACAACAGCACCTAAACGTTTTGCAGTAGCAATGGCTTGAAGCCCTGCCACACCTGCTCCAAAAATGAGGACTTTGGCAGGAGTAATAGTGCCTGCAGCAGTTGACATCATAGGGAAAATCTTTCCACTGGCATTGGCAGCCATCAAAACAGCTTTGTAACCAGCCAAATTCGTTTGAGAACTGAGAGCATCCATTTTTTGAGCACGCGTAATGCGCGGCACTGCATCCATCGAAAAAGCTTGAATATTTCTTTTGTTCAGGGTCTCAATGACACTCGGAATGGTGTAGGCATAAAGAAATGAAATCAATACCGAGCCTTTTTTGAGCATTTCGGCTTCAGATACTGAGGGGGCATTGACTTTCAAAATGACATCGGCATTGGCATATAAATCCTTAGTGTTAAGAATTATTTCTGCGCCTGCATCTATGTAATTTTGATTGCTAAATGAAGCCCTTTCACCCGCTCCCGATTCTATCCGAATCGTCATGCCCGTTTTTATTAATTGTTTTGTAATATCAGGTGTGAGGGCAACTCGATTTTCAAAGGATTTGGTTTCCTTTGGTACTGCTACTATCAAGGCTAATGGTTTTAATTTGGATTAAAATAATATTTATTTTTTCTAATTGAAATGATGTAACAAAATAGGAATTTCATTTAAAATAAAAAATAATATTAGGCGAAAAAGCAATTTTTGATGAAAAATAATAGTAATTTAACTAAGAAATGGCAAAATGTCATTGTGAGATATGTAGTAACTGAGGGATGCGTACAAAAAGATACCCCATTCCGAATAAACGAAATGGGGTATGAAATATCTAAAAAGATTGTATTAATCTTAAGCTTGCTCTTCTGCTTCAGGCGTTTCATCAGCTTTTTCTTCAACTACAGGTGCTACTGGAGCAACAGGCGCAGTATAAGATTTAGCACGACTACGACGAGTTTTCTTAGCCGGTGCCGCTTTAGTTTCTTTAGCTGCCATGAAGTTCTCATTGAAATCAACCAATTCAATCAATGCTGTTTCAGCACCATCCCCTTGACGGAAACCAGTTTTAATAACACGGACATAACCACCCGGTCTATCCATCACTTTTGGAGCGATGACATCAAAAAGTTCTTTGATAGATTCTTTATCTTGCAAATAGCTGAAAACGACACGACGAGAGTGTGTAGTATTGTCTTTACCTTTTGTGATAAGCGGTTCAATGTGTACACGCAATGCTTTAGCCTTTGCCAAAGTTGTCGAAATGCGTTTGTGTTCAATCAAGGCTTTTGACAAATTTTTCAGAAGCGCATGACGGTGTGCCGTTTTACGACCGAGGTTATTAACCTTATCTCCGTGTCTCATTTTAAGAGCATTTATCTTTATAACATCGGAGCCGCGCGAATGCGCTCATAACGATTATTATAAAGTTGTTAAAAAAATATTTATAAAAAATTGATTACCAATATCTTAGTAATTTCAAATGAATACCCCCCTCAGTAAAATGAGGAAAATTCATCTTAAAATTACTCTTCGTCCAATTTGTATTTCGATAAATCCATACCGAAAGACAAGCCTTTATCCTGCAATAATTCTTCGATTTCGACCAAAGATTTTTTACCGAAATTACGGAATTTAAGCAATTCATGCGTGTCGTAACGTACCATCTCACCCAATGAATTGATTTTCGCTGCCTTCAAACAGTTGTAAGCGCGAACTGAAAGGTCGAGGTCTTCAAGTGAAGTTTTGAGCAATTTACGCATGTGTAAGATATGCTCATCCACAACGCTGTCTTCACGGCTCTTTTCGTCATCGAATGTAATGTTTTCATCAGTGATTAACATCAAATGTTGAATCATGATACGAGAAGCTTCTTTCACGGCATCTTCAGGATGAATAGTACCGTCAGTTTTTACTTCAATAGTGAGTTTTTCGTAGTCCGTCTTCTGCCCTACACGAGTATTTTCTACTTTGTACGCTACATTTTTGATAGGCGTATAAATAGCATCAATTGGAATAACACCGATAGGTGCATCTTTTGGCAAGTTTTCATCAGCTGGTACATAGCCACGACCTTTTGTAATGGTTAATTCCATTTCCAAACTAACTGAAGGCTCCATCTGACAAATAACGAGGTCAGGATTCATGACGCGGAAAACGTTAGTCGCCTCCTCGATGTCACCTGCTATGAATTTATCTTTACCGCTGATTGTGAGGTAGATTTTTTCTTCTTTAATATCTTCACCAGCGATTAATTGCTTCAAACGAACTTGCTTAAGGTTCAAAATGATGTCCACAACGTCTTCAACGACACCGCGAATAGTAGCGAACTCATGCTCAACACCTGCGATACGCACCGCAGAAATTGCAAAACCCTCCAACGACGACAATAAAACGCGACGTAGAGAGTTACCGACAGTTTGACCGAAACCTGGCTCTAATGGCTTGAACTCGAAAATGCCTTCAAAGTCCGTTGCTTTTTGTAGAACGATTTTGTCGGGTTTCTGAAAATTTAATATTGCCATATTATGATTGATTCTAAAAGAAATGAAGGGGAATATTTTTATATTGAAATAAGTAATGAGCAATAGGTAATTAGTAATGGGTGATTTTATACAATTAATGTAAATTACCTATTGCTTATTACTTATTACCCATTACTTATTTTATTTCGAATAAAGTTCGACAATCAACTGTTCGTTTATTTTTTCAGGTATTTGCTCACGCTCAGGATAAGCGATGAAGCGACCTTCGAGGCGTTCAGGATTCCAGTCGAGCCAAGAGAATTTCTTAACTTCTCTGTTTACACCTACACCTTCCAAATTGCCATTTGCCCGTGATTTACCACGAATAGCGATGATGTCACCCGGACGAACTTGTGCAGAAGGGACATTCAATACAATACCGTTGACAGTAATGTGCTTATGCGAAACCAACTGACGCGATGCATTCCGAGTAGGAGCAATGCCTAAACGATATACGACGTTGTCCAAACGAGATTCAAGCAACTGGAGCAAAACCGTACCTGTTACCCCATGACGCTTAGTTGCCTCATGAAATGTTTTACGGAATTGACGCTCCAAAACACCATAAGTGTATTTTGCTTTTTGTTTTTCCATCAACTGAACACCATAGTCAGAGCGTTGTTTCCGCTTACGCGTTTGACCGTGCTGACCGGGAGCGAATTTGCGTTTTTCAAAAGATTTATCGTTACCGTATATTGCTTCACCAAAAGCTCTTGCTTTTTTGGTAGTAGGTCCAGTATATCTTGCCATTTTTAATTAAAATTGACTAATTAATTATAATTTTATATAAGATTAAACGCGACGTTTCTTTGGTGGCCGACAGCCGTTGTGTGGCATAGGCGTTCTATCATGAATAATCGTCACTTTTACACCTGCTGCATCAATAGCGCGGATAGCCGATTCACGACCAGAACCAGGTCCTTTTACATAAACCTCGCAGAAACGCATACCCGCATCGTAAGCGACTTTTGCAGCACCCGTAGCCGCTACTTGAGCTGCATAAGGCGTATTTTTCTTTGAGCCACGGAAACCACCTTTGCCGGCAGTGCCCCATGAAATCACCTGTCCCTGTTTGTTAGTCATCGAGACGATGATATTGTTGAAACTTGCCTGAATATACGCCAAACCTTCGGGCGCAATCTGGACAACTCTCTTTTTGACTTTCTTAATTGCTTTTGCCATTTTTGATTTTAACTTTTGCTCCGGTTTTAGTCCTCTATACTGAGGGGTCAATCCTTGAGCAGTTAAGAGAAATTAATCATTCCAAATCCCAATGTATTAGGCAGGAACCTGATTATTTAGTCACTTTCTTTTTGTTAGCGACTGTTTTACGACGACCTTTACGTGTGCGAGCGTTAGTACGCGTGCGTTGTCCACGAACTGGTAAACCCTTACGATGACGAAGACCACGGTAGCAAGCGATGTCCATCAAACGTTTGATGCTCAATTGCACCTCAGAGCGAAGTTCACCTTCTACTTTGTATTCGTCGTTGACGATACGAGAGATTGTTTTGATGTTGTCATCATTCCAATCACTCACTTTAGTATCTTCGCTAACGCCTGCTTTTTCAAGGATTTCCTTGGCAGAAGAACGTCCGACACCGTAAATGTACGTGAGACCAATAACGCCACGCTTGTTTCTTGGTAAGTCAATACCTGCTATACGAGCCATGTTTTAAATTAATATTTTAAAAAATTATCCTTGACGTTGTTTGTATTTAGGATTCTTCTTGTTGATAACGTACAACTTGCCTTTGCGACGAACAATCTTGCAATCGACAGAACGTTTCTTGATGGAAGGTCTAACTTTCATTTCCTTATTATTGAATTGTTAAATTTATTTATACCTATAAATGATTCTTCCTCTTGACAAATCATAAGGTGACATTTCCACTGACACTTTATCGCCTGGTAATATTCGGATATAATTCATCCGCATTTTACCTGAAATATTGGCGAGGATAACGTGGTCGTTTTCAAGCCGTACTCTAAAATTTGCATTAGAAAGTGCTTCTTCAACTATGCCATCTTGTTTTATTAAATCTGTTCTTGCCATACAAAATTTTATTGAAATTACCCCTTTTTGAATTAGGAGCGCAAATATCTAATTTTTTATTGAAATTTCCAAGAGATTTGAATTTTTCTTTACAGCTTCTTGTATGAATGAGTGGTCGGAAAGAATATCCGCTTTTTTTCCTTTGCGGATGGCGATAGTGTGTTCAAAGTGTGCGGAAGGTTTTTTATCAGATGTGATGATTGTCCAACCATCTCCAATACCCGTTACTTCCTTTGTTCCTAAATTAATCATTGGTTCAATAGCGATTACCAAACCATCTCTCAGTACAACGCCGTTTCCTCGTTTACCATGATTAGGCACATCCGGATCTTCGTGTAATGCTTTACCGATACCATGTCCTGTCAAATCTCTTACTACACCATATTTATGGTGCTTCTCACAATATTCAAAAATGGCAAAGCCAATATCTCCTATTCTTTTTCCAACCATTGCTTGATCAATACCTTTATAAAGTGATGTATTTGTCACATTTAAAAGGTCTAATACTGAGGGGGTAACACCTCCTAAAGCGAAAGTATAAGCAGCATCTCCAAAATACCCATTTAATAAAGTACCGCAATCCACTGAAACAACATCATTATCTTGAAACTCTCGATTGGTAGGAATGCCATGAACAACGGCTTCATTCATAGATATGCACAAAGCGGCAGGGAAATCGCGGTAACCTTTGAAAGCAGGAACAGCATTATGATCTCTAATAAACTCCTCCGCTTTTTGATCTATAAATTGACTTGTAATACCGGGCTTGATTAATGTACCAACGTAAGCTAAAGTTTTTGAAACTAATAAACAACTCTCACGAATTAATTCAATTTCATCATCCGTTTTGTAGTATATTTCTTTTTTCTCGCTTGATTGAAACATTGTTTGTTTTTTATTTTTAAATACCACCTTCTCCTACTGCTACCAAACCACCACGACCTTGCAGTTTACCGCTTTTCACAAGACCATCGTATTTACTAAGTAATAAATAAGACTCAATCTGTTGCAAAGTATCTAACACAACACCAACCATAATGAGAATAGAAGTACCCCCGAAGAAACGAGCAAAACCACCATTGACACCCATAAATGCTGCAATACCAGGCATAATTGAAATAAAACCAAGTATAATAGCACCCGGTAATGTAATACGAGTTGTTACTGAGTCAATAAATTCTGCTGTATTTTGACCCGGTTTCACCCCTGGAATGAATGCATTTTGACGCTTCAAATATTCAGCATATTGCTGTGGATTGACAATTAATGCTGTATAAACATAAGTGAAAACAACAACCAATATAAAGTAGATTAAATTATGAGGAAAAGATGTATAGTCGTTCAATTGTGCTAAAAACCCAGAAGGAGCACCTTCACCTGACATAAATTGAGCAATAGTAGAAGGAATAAACATTAAAGCTTGAGCAAAAATGATAGGCATTACGCCTGCGGAATTCAATTTAATTGGCAAATAATCACGGTTAGTAGCCATTGGAAGCGATGCTCCTGTTCGACCTACCATGCGTTTTGCAAACTGAAGAGGAATGCGACGAACTGCTTGAATGACTACAATAATACCTGCAATTGTAGCGAACCAAACCGCCATTTCTAATACAAAAGCAAAACCGCCTTGTAGTTGGAATTCAGCGATAAGAGCTTGAGGCAAAGCATCAATGATACCTGACATAATGATAAAAGATGTACCATTGCCAACGCCTTTTTCTGTGATGCGCTCACCGAGCCACATAGCAAAAACAGTACCTGCCGTCAAAATCACTAAGCCTGAAAACCAAAAGATGCCTGGAGAAAGACCTGGAGCAATAGCTCCTTTAGTAGTTAAATATGTTAAATAACCGCTACCTTGAACCATTGTAACACCAATAGTGAGGAAGCGAGTTAGCTGATTCAATTTCTTTCTACCTGATTCTCCTTCATGCTGTTGCAAACGCTGAAAATAAGGGACTGCAAAAGTCAATAACTGAATAATGATAGAAGCTGTAATGTAGGGCATCACACCTAACGCAAAAATGGCACCTTTAGCAAATGCACCACCTGTGAAAGTGTTGATAAGACCTAAAAGGTCATTGCTGCC
The DNA here is from genome assembly GCA_043754475.1 of Saprospiraceae bacterium. Lineage (GTDB taxonomy): Bacteria > Bacteroidota > Bacteroidia > Chitinophagales > Saprospiraceae > JAAFJT01. Next base: position 45,009 of record JAYUUR010000112.1, read on the forward strand.
ACTACTTTTAGCCGCAAGTGCTAATGCTTCAGCATTAACGCCTGGTAAAAGAACGAACGTACCTAAACGAAACACGAACAAAAGCCCGAGCGTAAAAAGGATACGTTGTTTGAGTTCTGGAATGCTCCAGATGTTCTTAAAAGTTTGAAATAATCTATTCATCGAAACTTATATTTCTTTTTTTAATGTTAAAATCGAATGTAAATATAAACGACTTCTTCATTAAAAGGTTACGCAACTGTTATAGAACCACCTGCCGCTTCGATAGCTGCTTTAGCCGTCTCAGAACAAGCATGAGCTGTTACATTCAATTTCGATTTGACTTCACCATGAGCCAATATTTTAACAAGGTCATTTTTCTTAATAACACCTTGCTCATATAAAGCAGCAGGCGTGATGTCAGAAACACCAAATCTATCAGCGAATTCTTGTAAGCGGCTGATATTAATCGCTACATATTCTACTCGATTGATGTTTTTGAAACCGAACTTAGGCAAACGGCGTTGTAAAGGCGTTTGACCACCTTCAAAACCACGTTTGTTTTTGTGACCCGAAGTTGCTTTATCACCTTTGTGACCACGTGTAGAAGTTCCGCCATGACCTGAGCCTTGACCTCTACCGATGCGTTTTACTTTATGCGTGGAACCTTTTGCAGGTCTAAGATTATTTAATTCCATTATCTTAATTTTAACAATTGATTAGGCTTCTTCAATTTTGAGAAGATGCGCCACTTTATTAATCATGCCCATTACCGAAGGACTCGCTTCTTTTTCTACAGAGTGATATACTTTGCGGATACCCAAGGCTCTTACAGTTTCCTTCTGATCTTTCGGACGGTCAATCGTACTTTTGACGAGAGTAATTTTAATTTTGCCCATTTTTTTATTGAATTATTGTCAATTGAAAATTAACCGTTAAACACTTTTGACAAATGAATACGACGTTGCTTTGCTACTTGATGTGCAGTACGTAATTTTGACAAAGCATCAATTGTCGCTTTCACAACATTGTGAGGATTGGATGAACCCATTGACTTAGCCAAAACGTTGTGTATGCCTGCCATATCTAAAACAGCGCGCATTGCACCACCTGCGATGACACCCGTACCCGCCGAAGCTGGTCTAAGCAATACTTTACCCGCACCAAATTTTCCTTTGATTTCGTGAGGTACAGTACCATTTATTACAGGTACTTTCACAAGGTTTTTCTTAGCATCTTCCGTTGCTTTTGAAATAGCCTCAGATACTTCACGGGCTTTACCCAAACCTTGACCAACTGTACCCTTACCATCACCTACCACTACGATAGCAGCGAAGCTGAATGTACGACCACCTTTAGTGACTTTGGCAACGCGGTTGAGCGATACCATTTTTTCTTTAAATTCAGATTCCGTAGCTGGAACTCTTTGAACATTTTTCGCCATTGGATTCAATGTATTTTAAAACGGCAATTTATTTTTTATCCGTAATAAATTGATATTCAATTATTTATATTAAAATTTTCTACTGACATTTAGCCCCTCTGGGGCAAGCACCTAAGTAGTTAAAATTACTGAGGGGGTAGAATTAAAAATCCAAACCACCTTCACGTGCACCTTCAGCCAAAGCTTTAACACGACCATGATACAAATAACCACCTCGGTCAAAAACAACTGAACCGACACCTGCTGCTTTAGCTTTTTCAGCTACTAACTGACCTACCGCTTTTGATTTGTCAGTTTTTGTACCTGTTGTGGTTACTTCTTTAGATGAAGCCGCTGCTAAGGTTGTACCTGATACATCGTCTATAACTTGTGCATAAATGCCTTTGTTAGAACGAAAAATGTTCAAGCGAGGACGTGCAGCCGTACCGTTAATTGTTTTACGGACACGTGAGTGAATGCGAGCTTGACGCTCTCTAACTGTCATTTTCATTGTAGATTGACAATTTTAATTTTTATAAAAATTTCCACAATCCCTAACCCTCGAATGAGGATTTCCCTGAGTGAGATAGTGAAAAGGTGTTTAATATTATTTCTTACCACCGGCAGTTTTACCTGCTTTACGGCGAAGTACTTCGCCTTGGAAACGGATACCTTTACCTTTGTAAGGTTCTGTCTTACGGAATGTCCGCACTTTAGCACACACTGCACCTAATAATTGCTTATCGTGGCATGTCATAATGAGCGTCGGAGGTGAACCTTTTTCCATTTTAGTAACGAATTTCACTTCAGAAGGTATTGACATTTCAATTGGATGTGAATAACCCAATGTGAAAAGCACATTACCATCTTTCGGTTCTAATTTGTAACCGACACCTATTAACTCTAATGTAGCACTATAACCTTCAGTTACACCTTTCACCATATTGGCAATAAGGGCACGGTACAAACCATGCAACGCACGATGGCGTTTCTGGTCAGTTGGACGTGTAACATTGATAATACCATCGGCAACTGCCACGCTAATATCCATATCCACTTGCTGCTTCAATGTGCCTTTCGGACCTTTTACTGTCACCAAATTGCCTTTACTAATTTCTACTTCAACTCCTGAAGGTAGCGCAATCGGCGATTTACCAATTCTTGACATTTTTTATATCTTTAAAATTGATGATAATCAATTGTTGATTAATGAATGTAGCAAAGCAATTCGCCGCCTACGTTGAGCTTACGGGCGTCTTTATCAGTCATTATGCCTCTTGAAGTGGAGATGATAGCGATGCCCAAACCGTTGATAACACGGGGTACATCAGCAGCTCCACGATATTGGCGAAGACCTGGACGAGAGACGCGTTGCAAAGAGCGGATAATCGGCTGTTTGGTTTGCGCGTCATATTTAAGCGCGATTTTTATCAAACCTGCTTGACCAGTAACATCTTCAAATTTATATTTGAGGATATAACCTTGCTCATACAGGATTTCCGTAATGCGCTTCTTCATATTTGAAGCAGGAATCTCAACGATACTGTGACCAGCCATTTGCGCGTTACGAATGCGCGTGAGAAAGTCTGCTATAGGATCTGTTACTGCCATTTTAAAGCAATGATTTTAATTTTTTATACTGCATACTGAGGGGGTATCAATTAAATAGGTGTGAAATTGACCTGCCACAGCGAAATTTTATTTAAAGAAAAGTCAATTGGAATTTTGAATTAACTATTATAATTCAATCTAAATATCCAATTAATAGTATTTTACCAAGAGGCTTTTGTAACACCCGGTAGCTTACCTTGTAAAGCCATCAAGCGGAACGTGTAGCGATTGATACCAAAGTCACGCATAAATCCTTTAGGGCGACCTGTCAATTGGCAACGATTGTGTAACCGCACCTTTGACCCATTGCGAGGTAGTTTATCCAACTCCTCCCAATTGCCTTCAGCTTTCAATTTGGTACGCAATTCGGCATATCTTGACACCAAGCGCTCCCGTTTTTTTTCTCTTGCAATGATTGATTTCTTAGCCATTGTCCTCTACGATTATTTTTTAAAGGGCATTCCCATCGCTTTCAACAGAGCCAATGCCTCAGCATCGGTCGGTGCAGTCGTGACGAAAGTAATGTCCATACCTTGAATTTTATTGATTTTATCAATATCAATCTCAGGAAAAATGATTTGTTCAGTAACACCCATAGTGTAGTTGCCACGACCGTCAAAGCTCTTATCATTGATACCTTTGAAGTCACGTACACGAGGCAAAGCCACTGTAATGAATCTATCAAGAAACTCATACATATTGTCGCCACGTAAAGTTACGCGAACCCCAATAGGCATATCTTCCCGAAGTTTAAAGTTAGAGATTGAAGTGCGTGCTTTAGTAGAGACTGCTTTTTGACCTGCAATAGTGGTCATTTCATTCATCGCTACTTCAACGAGTTTTTTATCCTGAGTAGCACCACCAACACCTTGATTAATACAAATCTTAGTAATTTTCGGCACTTGCATAACCGTTTTATATTGGAATTGCTCCATCAATTTAGAGGCAACTTCCTTACGATACTTTTCTTTAAGTCTGGGTACGTAGCTCATTACTTAATAGTTTGACCTGATTTTTTTGAATAGCGAACTAATTTTCCGTCTTCTTCACGACGACCTACACGTGTTGGAGTATCCGTTTTCGGATCAACAAGCATAAGGTTTGAAATTTGAATCGGTAATTCGATTTCTTCTCTTCCGCCTTGGCTTGTTTGAGTCGGCTTGCGATGTTTAGTCGCCACACGAACACCTTGAACAATAGCTCTATTTTCCGTAGGGAAAACCTTGATTACCTCTCCGGTTTTGCCTTTATCTTCGCCGGTAATTACCATCACCTTATCGCCTGTTTTGATACGAAGCTTGGGTGCGAATCTTTTTGTTGCCATTTTACTTATAATATTGAGTAGTAACTTTTAATATTTATAGTACTTCGGGTGCCAATGAGACAATTCTCATATAGTCTTTATCACGCAACTCCCGTGCAACAGGTCCGAAAATACGCGAACCGCGAGGTTCATCCGATGCACTTAAAAGGACACAAGCGTTATCATCGAAACGAATATAAGAACCATCTTTACGACGAATCTCTTTACGAGTGCGAACGATAACGGCCTTTGAAACCGACCCTTTTTTAACACCTCCCGGTGTTGCATCTTTAACAGTAACAACTATTTTGTCACCAATTGAAGCATAACGGCGCTTCGAGCCACCTAATACACGGATACAAAGAACTTCCTTTGCGCCACTGTTATCCGCTACTTTTAATCTTGATTCTGCCTGTATCATTTTCTTTTATATTGAAAATTTTTACAAAGAAGTTATTATTAGAGGAATTTAAATACAGGTTGAAAACCTTAAATTCATAATCAATAACGAATTTATTTCGCTTTCGCAACCACTTCAATAAGTCTCCAACGCTTCAATTTACTGAGGGGGCGTGTCTCCATGATGAGGACAGTATCGCCCACTCCGACAACATTCAACTCGTCGTGAGCGTGTAATTTCTTAGTTTGCTTGACGAATTTGCCGTAAATCGGATGCTTCAACTTACGCTCTACTTTTACAGTAATCGTCTTGTTTCTCGCACTACTTGATACGATACCGATACGGGTCTTTCTAAGATTTCTTTCAGCACTCATTTTTTTTATTGTTTTTAGTTTTTTGTACTCAGTTTTTAGAAATTCAAAATACTAAAAACTAAATCCTAAACACTTAAAATTACGCTTTATTTAAGACGAGCGCGGCGAGCGCGAATGCGTGAACGCATTTCCAAATCCTCTGCTGAATATTCAGACAAATCGCGTTTGCGAAGTTCAGTATGAAAGCGCGCAATATCTTTACGCATTTTCTTAAACTGACTGTTATCGGTGATACCCCGTACAGATTGTTCGAGCTTCATTTTCTGAAGGTCATGTTCTAATACGGTTAACTCGCTTGATAGAGCTTCTTCCGATATTTCTTGCAGGTTTTTTTTCTTGTCTGCCATTTTTTTCAACTATTTAAAATCTTGACTTTCAATCAATTGTGATTACTCCGCATAATCTACACGGGTAACGGTCTTTGTCATCACGGGTAATTTCTGTGCGCCCAAACGAAGAGCATGACGCGCTACATCTTCCGGAACACCATCAATCTCAAATATGATGCGACCCGGTTTTACCAAAGCCACCCAATGATCAAGGGCACCTTTACCTTTACCCATACGAACCTCAGCAGGTTTTGATGTAACAGGTTTATCAGGAAATACAAGACACCATACTTTACCTTCACGTTTCATGTGACGTGTAATCGCAATACGGGCTGCTTCTATCTGACGGCTGGTTAAGCGACCTAAATCCATTGATTTGAGGGCGAAAGAACCGAATGATACGGTGCTTCCTTTAAACGCCAAACCTGTGTTGCGCCCTTTTTGCTGCTTGCGATATTTCGTTCTTTTCGGCTGTAACATTGTTCAAATGTTTTATGTGCGAATCTAAAATCCGCTATCTTTTATTGAACAAGCCTGTCTAATCAAGCCCTTTTTTCAAAGCGGCTGCAAAAATACAGACTTTTGTTTGAATACTCTAACTTTATTATAAGTTTTATTCTGAAATTACAGAATAAATTCGGGCGTAGCAAAATATTATTTTTTGACTCCGCCGCCGCCACCACCGCGATTTCCACCGCCGCCGCCACCGCCACGATTGCCGCCACCGCCAGTTCCGCCACCACGATTGCCGCCACCTGCTCCACCGCTACCACCGCGATTTCCACCGCCGCCGCCACGATTGTCACGTCCATCTCCACCACCTCTATTATCTCTGCGATCACCACCGCCTCTGTTATCACGACGATCACCACCACCTCTGTTATCACGGCGATCTCCACCGCCTCTATTATCTCTGCGATCTCCGCCGCCGCCGCCAGTATTTGTAGTAGACCCCTCAGTAAGAAGCGTTAATTCGCGCTTACCAAAGACTTCGCCTTTACAAATCCAAACTTTGATACCCAATTTTCCATAAACAGTTTGAGCTTCGCTGTGAGCGTAATCAATATCCGCACGGAAAGTATGTAGAGGTGTACGACCTTCTTTGAATTCTTCACTCCGAGCCATATCTGCACCGTTCAAACGACCACCAATACGCACTTTGATACCTTCGGCACCTACACGCATAGTTTGTTGAATAGCCATTTTGATAGCACGTCGATAGTTGATACGACCTTCAAGCTGTTTAGCTATAGATTCACCAACAATAGCGGCATCTAATTCCGGCTTACGGATTTCATTGATGTTGATTTGAACATCTTTACCGGTGAGTTTTTTTAACTCTTCGCGGATACGATCAACTTCTTGACCACCTTTGCCGATAATAATACCGGGGCGAGATGTCTGAATTGTAACCGTTACACGCTTGAGCGTGCGCTCCATGATAACACGGGCAACGCCACCTTTGCTAATACGGGCTTTGAGGTAATTACGGATTCTTTCATCCTCAACTACTTTCTCCGCCATATCTTTACCACCGAACCAGTTAGATTCCCAACCACGGATGATACCCAAGCGATTACCTATCGGATTTGCTTTTTGACCCATTGTGAACTTTTAACGAGGTTTTTAGAACCTCCGTTTATTTTTTTATTAAAAATAAAATTTCAATTAAAATTAAACAGCTATCGGCTTACGATTTTCAACAATAATCGTAATGTGATTCGTCCGCTTACGAATCCGATGAGCGCGACCTTGTGGTGCAGGCTGAAAACGCTTGAGCATTGTCGCCGCATCACTGAATGCTGTTTTGATGTATAGGTCATACTCAGCCGCATCAAGTTCAGTTTTCACTTCCCAGTTTGCTACTGCTGACATCACTATTTTTTGTAACCACACTGCAGCTTCCTTGTTGGTATAACGAAGAATGCCTAATGCTTCACCTACATTTTTGCCGCGAACGTTATCCACCACGAGGCGCATTTTACGTGCCGACATTGGGCAACTTTTGAATCTTGCTACTGCTTCCATTGTCTGTACTCAGTATTTAATGGTGTGTAAATATTGACAACACCACGCTATGTTTTTTTAAAATGCTATTTAAATGGATTATACTGAGGGGGTATAGTTTTATAAAAAATCTAAACCAAGACTCAATATATTCAAACCAATTTACTTCTTACGATTGCCTGAGTGACCTTTAAAGTTACGTGTCGGCGAAAACTCACCTAACTTGTGACCCACCATATTCTCAGTGACGAACACTGGGACGAAGGTTTTACCGTTGTGAACGGCAATGGTCAAGCCCACCATACTTGGAAAAATCATCGAAGCGCGTGACCATGTTTTAATCACGGTTTTCTTATTGCTTTCACGCATTGCTTCTACTTTCTCAAGCAATTTGTGAAATATATAAGGTCCTTTTTTTAATGAACGAGGCATGATAAAATATTTTATATTTTTACTTATTTGTCGTTTTACGTCTTGTCACTATCAAGCTTGTAGAGCGTGAATTTGGATTACGCGTCTTAGCTCCTTTAGCTTTCTTACCAGTCCGTGAACGTGGGTGACCACCTGATGCACGACCTTCACCACCACCCATCGGGTGATCCACAGGATTCATTACAACACCTCTATTATGAGGACGACGACCTTCCCAACGTCTTGCACCCGCTTTACCGAATACTTCAAGGCTATGATCTTGATTTGAAACAACACCTACTGTCACACGGCAAGTCATCAAAATGCGGCGAACTTCACCTGAAGGCAAACGCAAAATAGCATATCTTCCTTCTTTACCTGATAAAGTCGCGTAAGTACCCGCCGAGCGAGCCATCGCACCACCTTTACCCGGTTGCATCTCTATATTGTGTACTTGAACACCTAATGGCACTTCAGATAAGAACATCGTATTACCAACATCTGGCGTTACACCTGCTCCGCTTTGAATAATAGCACCTACTTTCAAGCCATTTGGTGCGATGATATAACGTTTTTCACCGTCAGCATAAAAAACCAAAGCAATAAAAGCCGAACGATTCGGATCGTACTCAATTGTTTTTACTGTTGCCGGAACACCATCTTTATCACGTTTGAAGTCAATGATACGATATTGACGCTTGTGTCCACCACCACGATAACGCACTGTCATTTTACCTGAGTGGTTACGACCACCCGTAGCTGGAAGGCTCTCAAGGAGAGTCTTTTCAGGCACATCAGTTGTGACCTCTGCGAAAGCATTGGTAACTCTGGTACGCAACGTAGGCGTTAGCGGATTATACTTTTTTACTGGCATCTTATTAAAAGATTTTGGATTTCAGATTCTGAATTTCAAACTATTATAATGTCCAATTTGAAACTACAAATTCATAAAAATTATTCTTCACCTTGGTCTCCACCACCAAAAAGGTCAATTTTTTCACCTTCTTGCAATGTAACAAATGCTTTTTTATAAGCAGGTTTTACACCTTTTACTACACCTGTACGCGTTGAGCGCGATTTGGCTTTGCCCGGTATAACTGTTGTATTTACAGCCGAAACCGAAACGTTGAACATCGCCTCTACCGCTTTCGCAACTTCGAGTTTGTTAGCCTTTCTATCCACAACGAAAGTATAAACTGAACTTTTCATTGCTTTATCCGACTTCTCGGTGATAATTGGACGAATTAAAATGTCTCTTGCCATTTTTTTTTATAATTTGATAATTTTCTACCGGAATTTAACCCCTCTGGGGCAACCACTAAGCAGTTATGATAATTGACTATTTAATCAATCAATTAAACATTTCTTGAATTTTTGCTACTGAACCTTCCGACAAAACCAATGATTGTGTTTGCATGATTTGATAAGTGTTCAAATCACTTGCACGAGTCAATGCTACACGTTGAATATTACGGCTTGATTTCAATAAATTTTCGTTCAATTCAGGTGTTACAAGTACAGTTCTTTTACCCGCAATTCCTAAGCTTTTAAGAACATTGATAAGCTCTTTGGTTTTAGGGGCTTCCATATTGAAATCCTCTATAATCATAATAGAACCTGACGCAGCTTTAGTAGAAAGTGCTGATTTACGAGCCAGTTGCTTCACTTTTTTGTTCAATTTGACAACATATTCGTGAGGCTTAGGACCGAAAACACGCGCACCACCATATAAAAGCGGTGAATTAATATCACCTCTACGTGCGCCACCTGTTCCTTTTTGTTTGAACAATTTACGCGTAGAACCCGACATTTCACTCCGTTCTTTCGACTTGTGCGTACCTTGACGTTGATGCGCCAAATAGGCTTTCACAGCAAGATATACGACATGTTGATTCGGCTCAATGCCGAAGATGTCAGCAGGCAATTCAACGCTTCTGCCGGTCTTCTGACCTTGTATATTTAAAACATCTACTTGCATTTCTTATTTATTTTTCAATAATGATATACGCGCCTTTATGACCCGGAACCGCTCCTTTTACGAGCATTAGATTTTGGTCAGCAAAGATTTTAGCTACTTTCAAACCTTTTATAGTCACTGTATCGCCACCAGTACGACCAGCCATCCGCATACCTTTCATGACCTTTGAAGGGAATGAAGATGCTCCGATAGAACCCGGTGCTCTTAAACGATCATGTTGACCATGTGTGCTTTGACCGACACCGCTAAAGCCGTGACGCTTGACAACACCTTGAAAACCTTTACCTTTAGATGTACCTACTACGAATACTTTATCTCCTTCTGCAAATATCTCAGCGACATTAATAGTGTCACCTAATTGTTTGGCGATACTTGCGTTGCGAAATTCAACCACTTGGCTCATAGCACCCTCAACACCAGCTTTCTTGAAGTGTCCAAGCATTTGCTTTGATGTATTTTTTGCTTTTGCCTCGCCGAAAGCTACCTGTAGCGCATCGTATCCATCAGTTTCACTCGTTTTGACTTGAGTTACAACGTTTGGACCCAATTCTACAACCGTTACGGGGATAGAATTTCCCTTTTCATCGAAGATGCTGGTCATACCAACTTTCTTTCCGATTAATCCGTTCACTTTATTAATAATTTTAAATTTTAAGAAATTTAGACAGGCAGAACTTACCGTTCCCGTTAGTGAGATGTGCCGAAGTATCATTATGAATGAATAATTAAAATTATTACCATCATGGCTTGATACGTGAGAGATTTAAAACAAGTATAAAAGATTGAATGCCTTTACTTTGTAAAAAATTACTCTCTTGTTTTCGACAGATACTGAGGGGTATCGAATGGATAAATTTTTCAAACAAAAAATTTATCAACACGACCTTTTCAGTAAATAGCCACTAAAAATCTTAAAGTATAGATGATGAATAAGGATTCGTCAATAATCTCTACCCGATTATTTCGGGACTTACATCAGCTTTACCTGAATATCTACGCCACTTGGTAATTCCAGTTTAGACAAAGCATCAACTGTTTTCGCATTGGGCGAATAGATTTCGATTAGCCGCTTGTGTGTGCGGAGTTGGAACTGCTCACGAGCTTTCTTATTGACGTGCGGAGAACGCAGGACAGTATAGATTCTCTTCTCGGTGGGCAGCGGAATCGGACCAACTACTGCCGCGTTTGTAGCGCGAACTGTTTTAACAATCTTTTCAGTAGATTTATCTACCAAATTATGATCGTAGCTCCGGAGTTTGATTCTGATTTTCTGATTCATTACCCTATTTTATCGTTTTCAAATATTATCAAATCCACCTTCTGTGAATTGCGCTGCAAAAGTAATCCCTTTTTCTGAACCACCAAATTGTTTTCAAAAAATTATTAGTTTTTTTAAAAAATAATTTTAAAATGGAAAAGTATTGGGTTTTTATAAAAATAATCAGCAATTTCCGCTTTGACAATTCTATGACAATTCAATGAGTTGATTTTACTAAAAATAAGCGGTTTTCGCTAAAAAATGCTTATTTTTAGTAAAA
>JAYUUR010000113.1:0-5853 GCA_043754475.1 Saprospiraceae bacterium
AACCATCCTTTTCCATTAGTCAATCATTATCCTGTGAAAGAGCCTGATCATCAACGCTCATCTTTCAGCAATAATTCAAGCAGACCACGTATGAATGATAGAGGTAACAGGCAAAATAGCAATTTCAGTAGACGTTAATATAGTTATTAGTTATTAGTTATTGGTTTGTCACCAAATTATTTGTTAAACATGCTGATTCTCCTTACTGATACCCGTAAAAAATTGCTGTGGATGTGGCTTGCATTCACAGCAATTATTATTTTATTGATATTCATTCAGACCATCAGTGGTAAGTTTGAAGACATTGAGAACAAGGCTTGGTTGTGGGCTTTTACGCATTTATTGCCTGCTTTATTGCTGTTGATTACAGCCGTTTTGATGAATAAAAACCCATCAAAAGTCTTGCTATTATCTACTTTCCGCATGGCGTATATCGCTGCGTTGACTTATTTGCTCTTAGTTCTCATCACGCTATTGGCTATGCCTTTTGCGACCATCAATCAAAGTATTGAAGAATATTTCAATCAATCTTATCTTTGGTTAGTACCTTTTCAAGTTATTTTGCTCATTACATTTGGCATTTTATATTTCAAAAAGGAAACGATTTTCAGACCGAATGCGGCGATTATGCAGGAGTTTGTCAGTAAAAAAGCGGAATTTGCACAGAGAAAAGGGAATATTGTACAATCCGAAGCTTTTGAATTATTGATAGCCGATGATAAAATGCCCGAAGTCTTGGATTTATTAAAAGCCCGCTTGAAATCTTCCACCAACGATATTGTTTTACTACAAAGTCAATACACTGAATGGCAACAACAACGCGATATGAATCTGCTCTCCGCCGATGAATTGCAAAGAACATTGAATAGATTGATATTAGCTGTGGTGAGTTATATTGAAAAGTTGTAACGACGTATCATTAGAATTATCGTTTTAAACTCTGAATAATCCATCAAGACCTTCGAGCAACTCTTCAAGACCCTTAAAAACTTCTCTAAGACCTTTGGTCAACTCTCAGAGACCCTTAAATGCTTCCACGAGACCTTCGAGCAAGTCTCCAAGACCCTTAAAAACTTCTTCAAGACCTTTGTCCAACTCTTTGAGACCCTTAAATGCTTCTTCAAGACCTTTGGATGACTTGACAAGACCTTAGAGCAACTCTACAAGACCCTTGAGCAACTCTACAAGACCCTTGAGCAACTCTACAAGACCCTTGGATAAAGTTTTTAGTACAGTAAATGCTTTATTGAGTATTTATTGAGGGGTGTTTTGTCTGCGTGGCTAACTTCAAGGTGTAGAGGAGGAGAATTTTGGGGGTTTGGGAGATGTATTCGGTGATAGTTGACCTTTAAATAAAGTTCAAATACTGAGGGGGGCAATGCCGTTCACTTGGCATAGGTTTAGTAAACGTAAAATTATTTTTTTGAAAAAAATAATTTTACGTTTACTAAACCTATGCCAAGTCATTACAAAAATGATAGTTTTATTGACTATGTGTGTATTATTCTTGATTTTGGGTGTTAAAGCTTTATAATAAGGTGTGGAAGTTCTTTTTTGGTTTGTACCCCTCAGTAAAAAGGGTGTTAAATAATTTTAAATTAATATGATTTTTGTTTTATATTTGCAAATCCGTACTTTATTGCGATACGATTTACTAAAAATAATTAACAAAACTTCGTATCAAGATAATAATAAGTTATAAACAATTTCTATTCACTTTAATCTCAAACAATTATGGATTTCAAAGACCAAATTCGTCAATTAGGCGTAAGAGTAGCACAACTCAAAGACCAGATTTTAACAGAAGAGGCGACTAAAAATGCTTTAATTATGCCATTTATACAAGTTTTAGGTTATGATGTTTTCAACCCATTGGAAGTAATACCTGAATTTATTGCAGATATTGGTATAAAAAAAGGAGAAAAAATTGATTATGCTATTTTCATGGATAAACAACCTATGCTTTTAATTGAATGTAAACATTGGGCTCAGAAGTTAGAAATTCACGACAACCAACTTATAAGGTACTTCAATGTTTCAAAAGCAAAATTTGCTATTCTTACAAACGGTATAAAATTCAAGTTTTATACTGACCTCGTTGAACAAAACAGATTAGATGAAAAGCCATTTCTCGAATTTGACTTGCCAGAAATAAAAGAGCAACAAATTGATGAATTGAAAAAGTTTCATAAATCTTACTTTGATGTAACAAATATTTTGAGCTCAGCAAGTGAGATGAAATATACCAATGAGATAAAGGCAATATTAGCGAATGAGTTAAAAAGTCCAAGCGATGGATTTGTTAGATTCTTCGCTTCACAAGCATATAGTGGCAGAATGACAGATAAAGTAGTATTTCAATTTGCAGATTTTGTTCGTAAATCTGTCCATCAAGTTATTAGCGATATGATAACGGATAGACTCAAATCAGCATTGAATCAAGAAAAAGAGGTAGCTGCTCAACAAGTGTCGAATGATGCTGCAAAGAATGGAGAAGGGGAAGCGGCAGATGTCAATAAAGAGAAAATTTTAGAGACTACAACCGAAGAAATGGAAGGGTTTTTTATCGTTAAATCAATACTTAGACGACAAGTAGATGCGAGTAGAATTGGTTATCGAGATGCTCAAACATATTTTTCAATATTATTGGATGATAATAATAGAAAAGCGATTTGCCGATTGTATTTCAATACAAATAAAAAGTTCATCAGTACTTTAGATTCGTCTAAAAAGGAAATCAAAAATGAAATATTCAGTTTGGATGATATTTACAAATACAGCGAACAATTGACAGCAACTGTTGATACATATCTCTCTTTGAAATCATAAGACACCCCTCAGTGTAAATGAGATTTTGACATAAAAAATTAATAATGAGCTTGTTGAACAAACCTAAAAGTAGCATTCGTTAAAATTCTATTATATTGTTTAAAGTATGAATAACAAACAGCCTTTTGCCATCCGCAAAAGGCTTTTTCTATAGCGTTTATAAAACGTTTTGATAACAAAAACTCGAAAACAAATAGTTTCTTTGTCAGAAAACTACCCCTCAGTATTTCTATAAAAACTGTATATTTGTAAAAAAAAATGACATCATTGAATTTACATAAGCCCATTTTTTGGGATACCAACTATTCAAAATTAGATAAAGAGCGCGATGCATCATTTATCATTGTGCGCGTGTTCGAGCGCGGGTTATTAGACGATTTGATTGAAATACTTATCCAATATGATGAAAATCGTATCAAACAGGCTTTATTAGAGGCACCTTACTTGACAGAACGCACGCTGCATTTTGCAATGGCATACTATGATTTAAACATAACCGATTTTAAATGTTACGGAAAGAAACAATATCACCCGATTGCTTAAGATTGCTACAAGATTTGATGGCTTTACCTGAATTACAATCATTTAGGTTAGCAGGAGGTTTATTAGACCTGCCATTGAGATAGAGAATATCCGTTTAGCGTCTCCAGAAGAAATAGCAGCAATGAAAATGGAAACTATTACAGGGCGACAAATGAAAAAAGATTATTACGATATTTTTGAATTGCTCAAATTTTATTCACTCTCTCAACTTTTCGATTTTTATAAAGAGCGTTATCCGTATAATAATGCTAAAGCACCTCTTGAATTTTTAGTAGCTGTCCATCTCGCTGATGAAAGCCCAGAACCTGAAATGTTGTATTCCCTTGATTGGAACACTGTTAAAACAGCTATTAAAGAGAATGCCCTAAAATATATTGAAGATTTAAAAAACAGAAAAACGCAGCAAGAAACTGCCAAATGGAAAGATTTGGAAGAGAAAATAAAGAAATTAAAAGGTAAAACAGATTAAGATCAGGCTACGCTGTACAATAATTGTTATTCATTAAAAGTATACTTTTATTCAATGGATAAGCTAACACAATATCAAACCATAGTGAGTGATATACTCTCAGTTCTTGCTACGCGTATTCCTGTCAATAAACCCAATCAGAAAAAACATTTGGTCATTAATGAAGACCGCGATGAGTTCATTCTTGTCTCATTGGGGCGTACGGAACACCAATATGATTACAATGTTTTAGCGCATTTAGAGCTAAAAGATGGTAAGATTCTTATTTATGAAGAAAGCATAGACCCGTCTTTGTATGAAAGGCTTGTAGATAAAGGTGTACCTGAATCTGATATTTTACCCGTTTATTTACCCGACTATGAGTATAACTAATGGAGATAATAAACAGCCATTTGCCATCAACAAAAGGCTGTTTCTATACTTTGTGACACCCTTTGCAATAAACACTACCCCTCAGTATTTCTTGTTACTTTTTCAGAAAAGTGTATCTTTGTAAATTAAAACAAATTTATGGCAAAAGATATTTTTCATGCGAATGTAAGAAAAGCATTAGAAAAAGATGGTTGGTTAATAACATCCGACCCGCTACGAATAGACCTTGATGAAACGTATATTGAAATTGACCTTGCTGCTGAAATGGCTTTAGGTGCCGAAAAGAATGGTGAAAAAATAGCGGTTGAAATAAAGTCTTTTCTTGGCAAGTCTATTATATCAGATTTTCACTTAGCAATTGGTCAATATCTTGACTACATTGAAGCATTAAATGAGACTGAACCAGAACGTGAACTTTATCTTGCAATACCTCAAGAAGCATATAATCACCGTGTTTTTCAAGGTCGTTTTATTCAAAAACGCCTCAAGAATGAAAATGTAAAATTACTTATTTTCAATCCTCTTGATAATATAATAATAGAATGGAAAAAGTAAAAAAATATCGTCAAATTTTACAAGAAGTCTTGAAAGACTATAGCTTGGATAGAAGTGGACTTCCTCAACCGACAGATGTAGAGACTCAATTGCTATTTGATACTCAAAATGATCATTATCAAGTCCTCAGAGTGGGTTGGCGCAATAAGACGCAAGTATTTTTAGTGGTTTTTCATTTTGATATAAAAAATGAAAAAATTTGGCTTCAACAAAACGTCTCGGATTATGATATTATCGGAGACCTTGAAGCTCGGGGTATTCCAAAATCAGATATTGTTTTAGCATTTCATGCACCTCAAATGCGCCCTTTCACAGGCTACGCCGTGCAATAATTTTCATTCATTAAAGAATACTTTTATTCAATGGATAAGCTAACACAATATCAAACCATTGTGAGTGATATACTCTCAGTTCTTGCTACGCGTGTTCCTGTCAATAAACCCAATCAGAAAAAGCATTTGATCATTAATAAAGACCGCGATGAGTTCATTCTTGTTTCATTGGGGCGTACGGAACACCAATATGATTACAATGTTTTAGCGCATTTAGAGCTAAAAGATGGTAAGATTCTGATTCATGAAGAAAGCATAGACCCGTCTTTGTATGAAAGGCTTGTAGATAAAGGTGTACCTGAATCTGATATTTTACCCGTTTATTTACCCGACTACGATATAATTAATTGAGATACCAAACAGCCTTTTGCCATCCGCAAAAGGCTTTTTCTATACTTT
Organism: Saprospiraceae bacterium; assembly: GCA_043754475.1. Lineage (GTDB taxonomy): Bacteria > Bacteroidota > Bacteroidia > Chitinophagales > Saprospiraceae > JAAFJT01. The sequence goes on from JAYUUR010000113.1 coordinate 5,500, forward strand.
GTGAAACCCTTTGCAATGCCACCCCTCAGTATTTAGCTATAAATAATGCTTTAAAAAATGCTAAAAAGAGCGTACATTTGTTAAAAAAAGAAAGGCATGACAACTACATTAGCAAAGCCTTTGACCAACCTTCAATTTGAATTATTAAAATTTTTTCAATATGAGGTCAAAGACGAAGAATTATTAGAAATAAAACGGCTTTTATCGGACTATTTTGCAAAAAAAGCAATGGACGATATGGACAATCTTTGGAAAGAAAATGGATGGTCTAATGAAACAATGGATACATGGCTTAATGATGAAAACAATTGATTTTCCTGCTATTCCACTTATAAAATTAAACGACTTTCAAGC
>JAYUUR010000114.1:0-17654 GCA_043754475.1 Saprospiraceae bacterium
TAAAATAATTTTTTTTCATAAGCCAGATTCGCACCATTACAAATATGTGAAAAATTGCCTTGCACACCCGCGCCTGTAATACCCATCATGCCGATATAATCCAATGATTGAAAACGTTCAAAAAGCGATTCCTCTTCGTAAAAATTGACTGGCGCAGCTATAAAACGCTTGCCTTCCTGTTCATAAAATTCAGCTAATAATGTGAGCCACTGCTTAGGTGCTATGCAATCTGCATCGGTGGTGACGATTAACTCACCTTTAGCTTCGCCGATTGCTGCTTCGATGGCTCGTTTTTTAAAAGGCTGATTTTCACCCAATTTTACATAATTTTTTAACTCAATCAAATGCACGTTTGGATGCCCCAAATCGCGTACATACTGAGGGGTCGAATCTTCGGAATGGTCGTCAATGACGATGATTTCAAAAAGATGTGTTGGGTAATTGCCTTCGAGAATTGATTGTAAACAATTCAAAATATAATCTTCCTCATTGCGTGCAGGAATCAGAACTGATATGAGCGTTTGAGGAGTTGAATTTTTATCTTTATTGACATAAACTAAAGATTTCCAATTCTTTATGTATAAAATAAAAAAAAATGCATAAAAGGAAATAAGACTTGCCGATAGCAGCCAATATATGTTGTGTAGCACGAGTCAAAGTTGGTTGAGTAAAATATTTTAAGTAAAAAAAACTATTTCTAATTATCGAAAAGATTATCGTAAGGGTTGCTTTTATCTTTTTCTTTAGGTTTTGGCAAATCTAAAATGATGGGTTCTTCGGGTTTTACATCAATTTTTTCTGAGTTTATTTCAGTACTAATTTCTTCATAGTCGGCGTATTGGTCACCTTGTGTTTGGTTAATTTTATTTTCAAATTGCTTCCGCATATTATTCATTTTGCGATAAAATAGTGCTTTTATAAAAAGATACCCGATGACAAAAGGATAGCAGAGAACATTAAAAACCACTTTCACCACGCCCATCAAAATATCCGTTTTGAATGTTTCGAATATATTGACTAAATAATCATAAACGACGCGATAGTTGATAATCAGCGTAATTATCAAAAGTACAGGTGCTGCCAAATACAAAATTTTGACAAAACCATACAAAATGACAAATATCAACGCCAATACTCCAAAAAACATGAGTAACGACATCAGCGAACTGAATGGATTGGGGTTTTGCCCAGGGCTGGTATTGAATGTGCGACGATATTGCATTGTAGTTATTTTTAGGTTTTATTAAAATTGGCAACATACTTGCATAATTAAAATATCAAACGATTCTTTATTACTTAAAAAGGACTGTTACTATGAGAACTAACGAAATCAAAAGTCTGTTGACTAAGTTTTATTACAATAACGAACACCTGTACTTCCAGATTCTAATTCAAAAAGAAAATTTGATAGAAGTATATGGTGAATATGCTGATTACTACGAATATAAGAATACTTTCGACATGTTGCAAAAAGATATTGACGAAAAGAAAAATGTGAAAATTGTAACTGAAAAAAGTATCAAAACCCAAATACCGATTGCAAAAGTGGCATGATTTTAGGAAATAAGAAAGTATTAAACGAAAATTAAAATTTAATATATTTAAAATATAAAGATTTAGGGTCGTTTACGATTCTATAAAGCGAGCCGGAGCAGTTCATCGGGGGGTAGAGCTGCTCCACAAGCTCGCCATTTTTTTTTAACGTTTTTGGAATCCTGTACATTTATTAAATACTGAGGGGTATCGTTCAAGTCGAATGATACCCCTCAGTATTTTTAAAAATATTTCATTTCTATTTGTTAACTTCTGACAATTGATTCAACGTCTGCAATTTTAACATTTGATTAGATGATGCAAACTTATCCAAACCACACTGTAAAAAATCGCGGTATTCTTTTATCTCAGGCGTATAAGCAACAGGTGCGTTCAGCACTTTCAAATCCGTAGAGTTGGGTGCAAGCAACACATAAAACGGTTGTGAGTTTTTATTAAAATGTGTAGCCTCCAAATCTGTCCACATCTCCCCCTCAGTATCTTTTAGTTTTCCATCAAATGCAGATATATAGGCGGCATATGGTGGTTTCAATTCTTTTTTAGAATCTGTAAATAGAGAAATGAGAACATATTTATCGCGAATCAACTCCATCACGCCAGGTTTATTCCATACATTTTCTTCCATTTTACGACAATTAGCGCAGTTATAGCCCGTAAAATCCAACAAAACAGGCTTGTTGACTTTTTTCGCATAAGCCAATCCTTCATTCAAATCATGAAAACAATTCAAATTGAGCGGGCATTTTTGAGGATAAATATAGCTGTAGCCTGCCGGAGGGAAAATGCCACTGCCCAATTCAGGCGTTTGGAAAGTTTCGATGGTTGGATTATACCGATAGCCCAAACCTAAATACACCACCGCCGCCATTGATAAACCGACCATAATACCGCGAGCCACCGATAATTTCTTAGGTGCAGCATTTTTCTTAAACTTCAAAATATCTGCATGGTACAAGGCTAAACCCAAGCCGCAGACTATCCAAATCGCTAAAAATGCTTCGTACGGTAGTAATTTCCAACCTTTTATTAAATCCGTATTGGATAAAAATTTAAATGCTAAAGCCACTTCCACAAATCCCAACGTCACTTTCACATCGTCCATCCAACTGCCCGATTTAGGCAATGACTGCAGCCAAGCCGGAAAGGCTGCAAATAAACCGAATGGCAAAGCCAATGCCGTTGCAAAACCCAGCATTCCGATGGCTGGACCCAAAGAAACGCCACTCGTCGTAGCTGTTTGAACCAATAAAGTGCCGATAATAGGTCCTGTACATGAGAAAGAGACCAACGCCAATGTGAAAGCCATAAAAAATATGCCTATCACACCACCTTTATTGGAAACATCATCCGCTTTATTTGTCCAACTACTCGGTAGTGTAATTTCAAAGTAACCGAAAAATGAGAAAGCAAAAACAAGAAAAAGAATACCAAACGCCATATTCACCCAAGGGTCGGTGGCAATTTTATTCAAGGCATCAGAGCCGAAAAGCCCGGTAACTAAAAGCCCCATCGAAACATAAATGACGATGATAGATAAAGCGTAAAGCCACGCGTTTTTCAAACCCGTTTTCCTATCTTTCGAACCTTTTGTAAAAAAACTAACCGTTAAGGGTATCATTGGAAACACGCAAGGCGTCAATAGAGCCACTAAACCACCCCCAAAACCCAAAAGAAAAATCAGCCAAAGGCTTTTACTCTCATCCTTAATAACCCCCTCAGTACCACACGCTATATTTTCATTGGTTTTATCAAATGCAAATTGATTGGGCAATGTTTTTATAGAGGCTTCAGTTGTTGGCTCTACAGGATTAGTCGGCAGCGGTGTTTCTGCTATCAATGTCCCTTGACCTGTTGCCAAATTGAATAAAAAAGGCACTTCTATCGGCGGCGTACACATCCCCTCAGTACAAGCCATGTATTCAAGCGCACCTTTTATAGGTTTTGATGCATCTTTTACTTTGATTTTTTGTGTAAACGTAGCAGTTTCTGAAAAATCCACGACTGTCATATTATCAAAAACAGGCTCTTTATGTTCGCTGCGTTTAGGGCTTTCCTCTTTCGTTTTGCCGACTAATTCGATATTATCATTTTTATCAAATTTAAAACTCGTCGGAACGGGTCCATCGCCTTTCAAAAATTGCGAATATATATGCCAGCCTTTTTCAATCGTGGCTTTAAAAACCAAATCATATTCTGTATCGCTGATTTTTTTGGATTCAAAAACCCAATCAGCCTTGTCTTTCATTTTTTGAGCATTGGTTTTTGTGTTGGGTTGTGCTTGTATGGGCTTAAAATCAAATGGCTGAGGTTTATTATTAGTGTTAGCAGAAACCACATTATTATTAGGTGTTTTTACGTCCGAAGGGATAGTTGAGGGTGTCGGCTGAGTAGTTGGCGTTGTCGTAGGTGCAGCCCCGCGTGAAGTTCCTGCACCACCACTTATATTATAGGTGAAATTATTATCCTGCGGCGGCAAGCATTTTTCATCGTCGCAAGTGCCATATTCGACGCTGCCAGTGATTTGAGCAGAGGCAGCCAATAATTTAACGCGCTGAATAAACTGAACAGATTCGCTATATTTGGTGACATTCATAGCAAAAATCTTATCAAATCCTGCTTTTTTATGGTCACTCACCTCATTGGGCTTGCTTCCGATGAGCTGATACTGAGGGGTCTGTTTGAATGAAAATTTAGTCGGAATAGGTCCATCCTCGCTGCTGATGTGTTGCGTATAAATGTACCACCCTTTATCCAGCTTGGCAGTGGCTATCAAATCAAACTCTGTATCGCTGATTTTTTTGGATTCAAACGACCATTTTACGGGGTTCAGAATTTGAGCTGAGAGAATATTAATAATTAAAAAAAGCGTTGACAGAGTCCCTATTAATCTTTTCATTTTCGGTTGAATTTAATTTTATTTTAAATAATGCTCAATGGGTTTACTCAATTTTATCTGTTAAAACGATGGTTTTTGATTTCAATTATTGGTTTTTTCTATAAATAGTTTGTAAAATTAATATAAAAAGGAGAAATGCAAAAAGGCAGTTAATCTTTTCAGACCAACTGCCTTTTTCAACGCTGATTAGAGGGCAATAGTTTTTCGCAATTATGGATTTAAGGCAATATTAAAATCAACATTTTTAGGCGGCATACACATTTCTCCATTGCAAGTCATGTATAAAAGTTTGCCTTTCACTGAAGAGGTTTCGCTGCCATTCAGTTTAATCAATTGCTGATAAGTTGTTTTACCGAGCAATTTTATCACCGTCATATTGAAATTTTGATCAAAAACCTCCTTTTTGTTGCCCAATTCTAAAGGTTTTCCTTCAAATTCAATGTTTTGAGATGGATCAAAATTGATTCGTGTAGCAACTGGTCCTTTGCCAGATAGGTCTTGAGAATAGACGTACCAACCTTCATCCATAGTAGCTGTTAAAGTCACTTTGTATTCGGTAGTGCTGATTTTTTCAGCTTTAAAAGACCATTTGACGGGTTCTGCTAATTGTGCCTTTGCGGAGATGCTGAACATGATTCCGCAGATAAAAATGAGTGTAAATTTCATAAATTGTGTCCTAATAAAATTGTGTCCTTCAATAATTTTGTATTACAAAGCAAATGAATATTGAGACAATATTTTAATATTTAACTAAAAAAATGCTAAAAAAGGTAGAAATAGTTGAATTATTTCTTCAAGATTTTTTTTTCAGAATATAAATTTTAATTAAAGCAAAATATGAAATTTAATTTTGTATTAAAATATTGAATTTTAATGGCGAATAATGAACATTTTCATCAATGATGTCTGTTTTCGTATGGCAATAATTTAATTGTTACCTATTTTTAACACGCCTTAATTATCTCATTACTCAAAATTTTAGTGCTAATTGTTAAATTTTACAGAAATTTAATTTCAATTTCTATAAAATAGCAGAATATTAATTGAATAAAAGTCAATAATTATGACTTTACTTTGAAAAGCATTGAGTTTATTTGCCAAACAAAATTTTAATTTTCAGCTATTTCTAATTATTTTATTGATGGCTGACCCCTCAGTATAAATCTCAATTTTTGTTAAAATTTTATACTCGAACACATTAAATTTCGTTTTGAGCATTTAAATCAAACTATGTTTGGTCACTTTTACCTCTATTTCCCTACTAAAAACTGCTTGGTTGGCTTTTAAAACAGTAAATAATGTTTAATTAACAATCAAAATAACTTAATAGGTGTACTATATTTAAACTTCTTTTATATCTTGCCATCTAAACTTGTATGTTAAATCAAATCTATTGTAATAAATTAAAAGCGTGAAATACAAACAAAACGTTCTTGAAACGATAGGCGAAACGCCTTTGATTAAGCTCAATAGAGTGGTTGCCGAAGTGTCGGCGTTGGTTTTAGCGAAGGTCGAAACCTTCAATCCGGGGTTAAGCATTAAAGACCGTATTGCTTTGAGAGTTATTGAATCGGCTGAAAAACGCGGCTTGTTGAAGCCGAATGGTACTATCATCGAGTGTACTTCTGGCAACACCGGTATCGGCTTAGCGATGGTGGCATCTGTAAAAGGTTATCGCTGCGTTTGCACGGTGAGTGATAAGCAATCCATAGAAAAAATACAAATGTTGCGTTCTTGGGGTGCCGAGGTGATTATTTGCCCCGCAAAGGTCAAGCCCGAAGACCCGCGCTCCTATTATGCCGTAGCCGAACGCTTGAGTAAAGAAATCCCTAATTCCTTTTGGGTGAATCAATACGACAATCCTGATAATCCACAAACACATTACGATTCAACGGGTCCTGAAATTTGGGCGCAAACTAAAGGGCGTATCACTCATTTTGTAGCCTCAGCAGGTACTGGCGGCAGCTTATGCGGCACAGCACGTTTTCTGAAAGAAAAAAATCCGAATATTGTCGTTTGGGGTATTGATGCATATGGTTCGATTCTGAAAAAATACCATGAAACGGGCGAATTTGATGAACACGAAATCTATGAATATTCGATGGAGGGCGTAGGCAGAGAGTTTATTCCCAATAATATGGATTTTACGGTCATCAATCGCTTTGAAAAAGTGACTGATAAAGATGCTGCGCTGATGGCTCGAAAAATGGTGACCGCTGAAGGGCTTTGGTTGGGGCATTCATCGGGTGCTGCGGTTCAAGGAATTGTGCAATTAAAAAACCTGTTAAAACCCGAAGATGTGGTGGTCGTTCTTTGTCACGATCATGGTAGCCGCTACATTGGGAAGATATATAATGACGATTGGATGCGTGAAAAAGGATTTTTCAACGACGAAACCGATGAAGATAAAATTGAAAAGGCTATCTTGCAGGCTGAAATTGAAACTGAGCAAAATACGGAGGTGACCCCTCAGTATTTGAGTCAAAATCTCTCTTTCAAAGACATATCAAACGTTAAAAATATCAATATCAAAAAGAATAACAGTAGCATGGATTTATTTGAAAAACGGCTTGCAACGCCTGGTCCATTGGGCAAATATGCTGAAATGGCGGAAGGATATTTTATGTTTCCTAAGTTGGAAGGTGCTTTGGGCAATCGCATGATGTTCAAAGGAAAAGAAAAAATCGTTTGGAGTTTGAATAATTATCTCGGTTTGGCGAATCATCCCGAAGTCCGTAAAGCTGATGCTGATGCGGCGGCTGAATGGGGATTGGCTTACCCGATGGGCGCGCGTATGATGTCAGGCGAAACAAGTTTTCACAATCAACTTGAAAATGAGTTGGCAACGCACGTACAAAAAGAAGCCGGTTATTTGCTCAATTTCGGCTATCAAGGCATTTTATCTATCGTAGATGCGCTTGTTGACCGTCGCGATGTCATTGTTTATGACAAAGATTGCCATGCTTCCATTATGGATGGCATTCGGATGCACTTGGGCGAGCGTTTTGCCTTCGAGCACAACGACCCTGCGAGTTGCGAACGTCAATTAGCGAAAGCAGCAGCGGCAGCGGAGCGTTTGGGGGGTGCCGTCCTTGTCATTACTGAGGGGGTGTTCGGGATGCGCGGTGAGCAAGGTTGCTTGCGTGAAATAGTGGCTTTGAAATCAAAATACAGCTTCCGCTTACTCGTTGACGATGCTCATGGCTACGGCACACTCGGTGCTACAGGGGCAGGAGCAGGTGAAGAGCAAGGCATTCAAGACCAAATTGACCTATATTTCAGCACTTTTGCTAAGTCTATGGCGAGTATTGGGGCATTTATAGCGGGCGATAAAGACATTATTCAGTTTTTGAAATACAATATGCGCTCTCAGATTTTCGCCAAATCACTCCCGATGCCTTTGGTAATCGGTGCTTTGAAGCGGTTGGAATTATTGAAAAAACACCCTGAATTGCGCCAAAAATTGTGGGAAAATGTTCATCTGCTTCAAGAAGGTTTATTAAAAATGGGCTTCAATTTGGGCGCAACGAATACCTGCGTAACCCCCGTTTTTATGAAAGGTGAAGTTGAAGAAGCCTTGAAATTGATTACGGATTTGCGTGAAAATTACAATATTTTCTGCTCCATCGTGGTTTATCCCGTCATTCCGCGCGGCATGATGCTGCTGCGTTTGATTCCTACGGCGGTGCATACCAAAGAGGATATTGACGAGACACTCAAAGCCTTTGGTGCGGTGACTGAAAAACTGAAATCAGGTGTTTATGCTTCTGAAACGGTGGAATACTGAGGGGGGTAAAAAATGGAGAATAATTACATCATCTCAGGCATACAACAAGTTGGCATTGGCGTCAAAGACGTTTATGAAGCATGGAAATGGTATCGACGTTATTTCGGCGTAGATGTGCCTGTCTTTGATGAAGAGGCAGTGGCGGGGTTGATGTTGCCTTACACGGGTGGGCAACCGCGCGCAAGACATGCCGTTTTAGCCATGAATTTGCAAGGCGGTGGCGGCTTCGAGATTTGGAAGCATACGCAGCATACTTCTCAGTACCCGAAGTTTGAAGTGATGCTGGGCGATACAGGGATTTTTGCAGTAAAAATAAAATGTTTTAATGTTGAAAAAACGTATAATTTTTATAAGCAAAATAATGTAGAAATCCTATCTGACATAGTTTTAAATCCCAATCGAGAATCTCATTTTTGGATAAAAGACCCTTATAATAATATTTTTCAAATCGTTGAATCCAAAGACTGGTTTCAAAATACGGGTAAACTCACGGGCGGCGTATATGGCGTTGTGATAGGCACATCAAATATTGAAAAAGACACCGCATTGTTTCAAAATATGCTTCAATACGATAAAAAAGTATACGATGAAACCAATATTTTCGCCGATTTTAAAGGCTTGCCCGGCGGCCAATTCCCTTGTAATCGGGTATTATTGCGCCACTCACAAGCGCGTTTGGGCGCATTCAGCCGTCTGTTAGGCTCTACGGAAATTGAATTAATCCAGATTTTTGATAGACAACCGCGTAAGATTTTTGAAAATCGGATGTGGGGCGAATGTGGTTTTATCCACCTCTGTTTTGATGTCAATGGCATGGATAACCTTGAAAATCGCTCCAATACTGAGGGGTATCCCTTCACCGTTGATAGTGCCAACTCGTTTGATATGGGCGAAGCGGCTGGGCGATTTGCCTATATTGAAAATGCAGATGGTACGCTGATAGAATTTGTAGAGACGCATAAAATACCGATTTTGAAAAAAATAGGTTGGTATTTGAATGTCAAAAACCGCAATCCTGAAAAACCACTGCCCAAATGGATGCTCCAAGCGATGGGACTGAACCGTGTAAAAGACTAATGGCTTATGAAATTTCGCTATTATTTACTGTTGGCTGCCTTGAGTTATTGGTTGGGTTCTACTATTATCCATAATAATCATAGCGCATATTTTTTAAGCTCCGATCCCGAAGGCTATTATATGTATCTGCCTGCAATTTTTATTTACGGTACTTTTGAAAACTATCCTACGCGAACTCCTGCCGAATATAAATTTTTTCCGAATACCCATAAAATGGCAACCCGCTTTACATACGGCGTTGCCTTCATGGAAGCCCCGTTTTTCTTCGCCGCACAATTATCTCGTAAAATTCAAGGACTTTCGACAGACGATGGCTATGCCAACGATATGTCAGTTGCCTTACTTTTTGCAGGGTGTTTTTATACAGCTTTAGGTCTTTTTTTTATGGAAAAAATATTGAGGCGGTATTTTGAAAATGAAAAAACGGTTTGGTTCACCATGATAACCCTATATTTCGGAACGAATTTGATGTTTTATGCCATCCGCGAGCCAACTATGAGCCATGCTTATACATTTTGTTTGACAGCCGCACTGGTTTTTTATTTACCCCAATTTTACAACCTACCCCCCTCAGTAAAAAGCACTTTACGCATCGGTTTTTTACTTGGACTCATCACCCTTATTCGCCCGACGAATATTCTTTTCATACCATTTGCCTTGCTTTTTGATGCATTTTCCCTTGAAAAAATTAAAAATCGCTTGCAATGGTTTTTGAAAAATATAAAAACGCTTTGGCTGATACCCCTCGTCATATTGCTGATTGCCGTTCCTCAAATGCTGTATTGGCATTATTTATCAGGCAAATGGATTTTGAATATTTATAAAGAAATACACGACCAAACCTTCAATTGGTCAACCCCTCAGTTCTACAAAATATTTTTTCACCCTTGCAACGGTTTTCTACTTTATACGCCTTTGATGCAGGGCTTTCTTATAAAAAGCAGCAGAGCTGCGAAATATTTGTAGAATACAAGTTTAAGCTACGTTTTGGAGGTGCAGCGCACCGTGATATTAAATTAATATTACGGTGCGCTGCACCTTCAATCTTGATTTTGCACATTTTCACTACAAATATTACGGTGCGCTGCACCTTCAATCTTGATTTTGCACATTTTCACTACTACAAATATTACGGTGCGCTGCACCTTCAATCTTGATTTTGCACATTTTCACTACAAATATTACGGTGCGCTGCACCTAATTTTTTTATAAGAAAACCCTAGCCTTTGATGGTCTTCTCGCTCGTAGGCATTGCCTGGATGGCTTTGAAAAATGAGCTGAATGGTCGGCTAATTTTGAGCGTTTTACTGATTATCACTTACGTTTTTGCAAGCTGGTGTATGTGGTGGTTTGGTCATGCGTTCGGCTATCGGTCATTCATTGATTATTATCCGTTGTTGGGTTTGGGCTTGGCATTTTATATCAATGAGCTTTTGAAAAGTAAAATGCGGTGGTTTAAATATTTGAATTTAGCGGTTTTTGTTTTTTTTATTTTCGTCAATTTCCGCCTCACCATTGCCCCCTTTTATTGGCAAGTAGAGCCTGATGGTAGCCGAATGGAGGATTTTTATAAAGCTTTGAATTGGGTTTTTGATGTGTCGAAATGGAATTGAGGATGCCTATTAAACTCAATGGGACACTGATTTGGCTGATGCGGCTGATTTATTTTGATTTAAAAAAAATCCCAAATTTTCCTGTGAAGGAAATTCGGGATTTTTATTTATTTATGTATAAATATAATAAAATTTATTAAAACATAAAATTTTAGAAATCAAGTAGTTAGCTAAGCTGTTGCCGTTTGACGGTTTGTCGTTTCAGATTGAAATAACTCACTTTTTAAGCTTTCAAAACGATAACCTTTCGCTGCAAAATGCTCCAAAACGCGCGGCAAGGTGTACATCATACGCTCGGCAGCTTTTTGGCTATCATGAAAAACGATGATAGAACCTCGCTTTGTAGAAGCCATCACATTTGATAAACAATCTTCTTTTGAAATAGTTTGGTCGAAATCTCCACTCAACACATCCCACATCACAATTTTATAATGCCGCGTCAAAAATTGGGTTTGCTTAGGCGTCAAGCGACCATAAGGCGGGCGAAATAAACTCGACTTGACTAATTTTGCACAATGTCGAACATTGTGAAAAAATGAAATATTTTCAGAATCCCAGCCGTTCAAATGATTGAAAGTATGGTTGCCCACAGCATGACCTTCAGCTAAAACTTGCTGAAATACTGAGGGGTTCTTTTTAACATTGTCGCCTACGCAGAAAAATGTTGCTTTAGCATTGAATCGACGGAGCGTGTCCAAAACCCAAGGCGTCACTTCAGGAATCGGACCATCGTCGAAAGTCAAATAAAGCACTTTTTCTTCAGTCGGGATACGCCAAGTGAAGGTCGGCAGGAGATTTTGAATCAGTCGAGGTGTTTTAACGAGATACATAGTAAATTAATTTTAGATAAGTTATGTGATGATAATTTGCAATTTTAAGCGCACTATATTTTGCTCCTTGAGATATGCAGAAAATTGTATTTTTGCACGCCTTTAAAAGAGTCGTAACTCTACTTAGTTGATTGCCCCAGAGGGGTTAAATATTGGTAGAAAATTTTCTAAATTGTCAATTTCAAAAATGGTGGTTAAAGTTGGGAGGCATCGTTTTGCTTCGCTCGATTTATTAGAACAACGTTTGATTTTTCCGTCTCGCTGCTTTAGTTCGTTTGATTTTTAAAATAATTTTTTTCTTCTGTCAAAAACGATTTTTAATACTGTTTATTTCCCATTTTTTTTAATAAATGTCATAAAAATCTCATTTTGAACAGAAAATCCATTTCTCTATAAAAAACATCACATCATTTAAAATAAAATTTTGTTAGAGGAAATAAAGAATTTCTGTTTTTCCTAAAACATCTACAAATCACTCAATCATAAATCACTCAATCATAAAATAATATGAGTATCAGAGTTCGTTTTGCACCCAGTCCGACAGGTGCTTTGCATATTGGGGGCATTCGCACTGCCTTGTACAATTATCTTTTAGCGAAAAAACACGGTGGCACTTTTATTTTAAGAATCGAAGATACCGACCAAACGCGCTTCGTACCCGGTGCAGAAGCATATATCATCGAGGCTTTGAAATGGTGCGGCATCGAACCGACTGAGGGGATTGGTTTTGGCGACGGCGACTACGCGCCCTATCGTCAATCGGAGCGTAAAAAACTGTACCAAGATTACGCAGCGCAACTTATAGCCAGCGGCAACGCTTATTATGCCTTCGATACGCCTGCTGAAATAGAAGCCATGCGCGAACGGCTTAAAAATGAGAGCAATCAAGCATATTCCATCGCAACGCGTGGGTCTATGAAAAACTCTTTATCGCTTTCTGAAAAAGAAGTGAAGCATCTGATGGATATAGGTACACCTTATGTCATTCGCTTAAAAGTGCCTGAAAATCAAATAGTTACGATTGATGATTTAATTAGACATGAAGTCAGTTTTAATACAAACGAATTGGATGACAAGGTGCTTCTAAAAAATGATGGTATGCCGACCTACCATTTAGCGAATATCGTAGATGATTATTTGATGAAAATAACGCACGTTATTAGGGGTGAAGAATGGTTGCCAAGCGCAGGTCATCATGCCTTGATTTATAAAGCATTTGGTTGGGAAAAAGAAATGCCCCGATTTGCTCATTTGCCTTTGATTTTGAAACCCGATGGCAAAGGTAAATTGTCGAAGCGCGATGGTGCCAAATTCGGTTTCCCTGTTTTTCCTTTATCGTGGAAAGGCGCAACACCTGAGGAATCGTTTGACGGCTTTCGTGAAGTAGGTTTTGACCCTAAGGCTGTTATCAATTTTTTAGCATTATTGGGTTGGAATAGCGGCACCGACCAAGAGATTTTTTCAATGGAAGAATTGATTGAAAAGTTTTCAATAGAAAAAATCAATAACTCAGGCGCACGTTTCGATTATGATAAAGCCAAATGGTTCAATCAGCAATATGTTATGCACACGCCCAATGAGGTTTTGGCGGAGCAGTTGTATCCTCTCCTGCCACATACCGCTCGCAGTGATAAGTTTTCAAAAAGCTTTTTAGCGCGTTTTGCAGGTTTGATGAAAGAGCGCGTCACGTTTTTTAATGAGTTTTTAGAAAAAGGATATTACTTTTTTCAAAATGTAGAAGTCTTTGATAATGAGAACATTAAGAAGCGTTGGAAGCCTGACAACCGTTCAAAATTTGAAGATTTGAGTTTGGCATTTTCAAATCTTGATTTCAGTGCCCCCCTCAGTATGGAGTTTGCTATGAAGGAGTGGATTAATGCAAACGGCTTAAAAATGGGTGATGTGTTGCCGATGCTGCGTATTGCTTTAGCTGGTACAATGCAGGGTCCAGCTTTATTTGATATGGCGTCTTTATTGGGCAAAGAAGAGGTATTAGAAAGATTGACTATTGCTTATAATTATTTTGATAAATTACTTCAAGATAAATAGGAGATAGTATAAATCAAAGGCTACACCCCTCGTAGAGTTTGAAACCCTACGAGGGGTGTGGAAAAAAAATACGGCTAAAATATTGATAATCAATACTTTAGCCGTTCCGATTTTTGAAATTGTCTGCTGTTTTTTTGAAGCCTCAGAGTTTAAACTCCATTTCAACCGTCCTACCATTATCATGGAATCGGCATCTGTCGCTCAATTGGCGCATTAAAAATACGCCGCGACCGCCGCATTCACAAATATGCTCGGGAGAGGTTGGGTCGGGTACGCTTCTGTAATCAAAGCCTTTGCCTTCATCTTTCACCGTAATAGCCAATCTGCCATTGCGTGATTCAGTTTTGACTTCTACAACTTTAGATTTGTCTTGCTTATTCCCGTGAATAATTGCATTATTGACGGCTTCTGTAAGGCTTATCAGAATATTGCCGTAAGTGTCGGGAGCAAGACGAAATCTGTCTGCGAGATTGTCAACAAGGAAATTAACTTTATCGACGTTTTTAGGATCTGAGTTTAATTTAATAGACGTAGTGGTATCTCTCATGCGTTTAACGAGTGTTTGAACCGAGGTGTTTTTTTTCAAGAAAATAATGTTAAAATCATTTAAATGGTTAAAGATTAATACACTTGAAAAACCGGTATGCTATTGTGAAGTACATGTGAGATATGTGATTTGTTGCTTTGTAACTCAATTACGGTGCAATTTAAGACTCTCTTAACACTAAGTCAATACCCAATTGAAAAAAAAGTGTAAAAATGACACTTTAAAAATGTTAATGGATTCAATTGCTCAATTCACGCACCATTTCTCTCCTAAAATATAAGATTTTCAGAATATCTTGGATTTTATTTTGAGAAGCAAAAGGCAAATTATTTGAAAAAAGATAATCTAAATTTTCCATCAAATTGAAATCAGCTTTGAAGGCAAATTCTTTAATTTCTACATTTATTTTTCTATCATCTGCCCAAACAAAAGATTGTGATTTTAATACCTCCACCAATTCCCTTGCTTTTACAAGCGTTTCTTCCTTTGAAAATGGCATAAAATCAATATTCTCAACGGTTTCTTCTTGCATATAAACAAACCAATCTATATTTTGTTTAGCCAGCCAAGTACCGCGTTTACCTATCACAGCTTTTAAAATTTCACTCATTTTTTTATCGCCTCTGTACGTATGAAACAATGAAGGTAAAAGTTCAACCGGTAGAATTTTATTATTTTTTTGAGCATAACAAATAAATTCTGTCAAGGCTTCGCCCAACTGCCTATCTTTTTTTCCAAACAATATTTCCTTCAAATGATGAGCAGATTTAGTTGTGCATTGCTTCGCCATCTCAACTTCACACACTTCAGGTAGGGCTTCATTGAAATCATTTAAAGGAAAACCACCTTTGCGAAGCATTGTTAAAACCCCTGCGCCTTTAAGCACTACTTCAGCAGTATCGACAGCATGGACACCCAAATTTTTAAGGTTTTCGAGCATAGATACTGAGGGGGTCGCTTTATCAGTTCCGATGAGAGCTATTTTAACTAAATCTTGCCAAACCATTTTTATATCATCTTTAAAAAGTTAAAATTACTACTTTTGCAGCATGAACGAAGAAAATTTCATTATTTATGGTCGCCATCCTGTGGTGGATGCGATTAAGGCGGGTAAATTATTTGAAAAAATAATGCTCCTGCAAGGGACAACTGGCGAAACGGAAATCGAACTCCGTAAGCTCACACGTGAGCACAACATACCCCTCAGTATGGTGCCTAAGGATAAGCTCAACAAGATGGCGGCTAAAGGCGCGAACCACCAAGGCGTCATTGGCTTTTTAGCCCTTTTAGAATATCAAAAATTAGAAGATATACTGCCTCAAGTTTTTAAAAAAGGCGAAACACCGCTTTTTTTATTGCTTGATAACGTGACGGATGTGCGCAACTTTGGTGCTATCGCCCGCTCGGCTGAGGTCATGGGTGTTCATGCGCTTATTGTACCACATAAAGGCGGAGCTTTAATCACTTCAGATGCGATGAAAGCGTCGGCTGGGGCGTTGAGTAAAATACCCGTTTGTCGTGAAAAAACGATGAGTGGCGTATTGGATTATTTAGGTTCGGCAGGAGTGCGGGTAGTATCAAGTGATTTGCAAGCAGAGAAAAAACTTTTTGATATTGATTTTACCGTTCCAACGGCTATTTTGATAGGCTCTGAAAGTGAAGGTGTGAATGCCAATTTTTTAAGGCGTTCAGACGAAACGTTTATGATTCCTCAAGTTGGCACTACAGATTCGCTGAATGTATCAGTGGCAACGGGTATTATTTTATATGAGGTGGTGAAACAGCGGTTGGCGTAATATGTCGAAATTCGAGCATCTCCTTTTGGTCATTTATATAGCTGCATTATGGCTCTGATTTTCAACAACATCAAACAGCCCATGACCGTTCTAAGTTGCCTTTGAAAAATACGCACCCCTCAGTAAATGCTCTTATTTTACTGTTTTATAAAAAATTGATAATCAATTCATTATACATAGCCTATTATTTGATTTTTTATTTACTTAGAAATTTCAGCAATTTTTATTTGTAAAAAATATTGTAAGCTGCAAATCCAAATGCCATCACTTTTAGGATAGGCATCAACGGTTGGCACTATTATAAATTTAAAATCTGCTTGCAAATCAAGGCAACTTTGATAAAAGCCTTTGGAAATAGTAGGCGCATTGGAGAGTTTAATTTCAATACAAATACGCTTACCATTGGGTGCAATGAGGAATAAATCACATTCGGCACCAGCTTGGGTTCGGTAAAAATACATTTCCCATTTGCCTTCGGTTATGCGCCGTATTTGTTCGATGACATAACCTTCCCATGATGCCCCGTTTGAAGGATGCCCCATCAAATCCGCAAAAGAGCGGACTCGCAATAAATGGTGTAGCAGACTTGTTTCGCGGATATAGCTTTTCGGCGATTTTATCAAACGTTTACCAATGTTGACAAAATAAGGTTGTAAACGATGTATCATAAAGCCACCTTCGAGAAGTTCAAGGTATAAATTAATGGTTTTCGCCGAAATACCCAGCGAATTGGAGAGTTCTGAAATATTGAGTAATGCTCCTTGAAGATGCGCTAACATTTGCCAAAGGCGCATTACATTTTGAGGGCGGACATCAAAGCCCAACTCAGGCAAATCGCGCTCAACAAAGGTTCTCATAAAATTATCAAGCCAGCGTTCTCTAAAAACAGCGTCTGGTTTGAGCAATACTTCGGGAAAACCACCAACGAGCCAATGCTCATTTTGAGAAGTAATTTCTATGATTTCAAGCAATGAAAATGGAGTAAGTTCATGATAAGCAATTCGCCCTGCTAAACTATCAGAACTTTGGCGAATAAGCAAAGGCGAAGCAGAACCAAGCAAAATGAAACGCCCTGCTACTCGATTGGAGTCAATCAAAGGGCGTAAAGTGGCGAATAGTTCGGGCATCCGTTGTACTTCATCAATGATAATACAATGGTTTTCGTAATATTTCAAAAAATCGTAAGCCTCTCGAAGTTTTTCGACATCACTTCTGATTTCTAAATCTAAAAATATGACAGGTTTGCCCAATTCATTTTCAAGGCTGTGTGCCAAAGTTGTTTTTCCCACTTGGCGCGGACCGACGAGGGCAACGGCTGGAAATAGCCTTGCAGAAGTTAAAACTTCTTCTTGTAAAAGTCTTTTTAATATTATCATCCTTGCATATTAGGACGTTAAGGTAGTAATTTACAAGGATAAATTGTTTTTAAATTTTAAATAATTTTTATTTTTCATAAAAATATTATTGAAATGGATATCATTTTTGAAAAATATACCCTCTCAGTA
>JAYUUR010000115.1:0-5844 GCA_043754475.1 Saprospiraceae bacterium
TTCGGATTCGGAGTTTTATGATGAGTTTTCAGACGAAGACCACTTGACTGTTGAATTTGGCGAGCAACTGCTGACTAAAACCTATAAAAAAGACGAAAAGCTTCTCGAAGACATCAAACCCATGCTCAAAAATTGGGATGCCGAGCGAGTCGCCACCATTGATATGATTTTGATGAAAATGGCACTCTGCGAATTCCTCGATTTCCCAACCATTCCAACCAAAGTTACTATCAACGAATATGTGGATATTTCTAAACTTTACTCCACCGACAAAAGCAAAGACTTCGTCAACGGTATTTTAGATAGGCTTATGAAACAGCTTAAAGAAGAAGGACGGATTGTGAAAGAAGGGAGAGGGCTTGTTGAGTGAGGGGAGATTTGAGCTGTGCTCTATTGAAGTCTCAGATCCAATTTTTTTACAGCAATTTCCGCTTTGACAATTCTATGACAAAACTATTTTTAAAAATCGTCAAAAATGTAGTTTTTTTAGGGAAGTTTCAAAACGGTTAATTTTAACTGAACAAACTTATGTTAACTAAAAAAAATTTACACTTGTAAGTGATTGATTTTCAATACTTTGCAAGTATATTTTTTCTTGTAGTTAACATAAGTTTGTTCAGTTGAAATGAAACTTCCCTTTTTTTACTAAAAATAAGCATTTTTTAGCGAAAACCGCTTATTTTTAGTAAAATCAACTCATTGAATTGTCATAAAATTGTCAAAGCGGAAATTGCTGCTTTTCAACCCATTATTCGCATAATCAATTGATAATCAACAAGTTGAAAAATAAAATTTTTATTTTAATCGCCCTAACGGCAAGCATTTTACAAGGCTGCGCCAATATCGGGCAACTAAAAGGTGGGCCCAAAGATACCAAGCCGCCGCAAATTGTCCAAGCACTTTCAACGCCTAATCTGCAAACCAATTTTAAGAAACAACCCATTGTTTTAACTTTTGATGAATGGGTCAAATTAGAAGATGTTTTCAATCAAGTGGTTGTATCGCCCCCTTTGAATGAGCGACCCGATGTGACTTTAAAAGGTAAAAAACTGTTTATAAAATTTGCAGACGAAGAAGTTTTAAGAGAAAATGCTACTTATACTATCAATTTCGGCGATGCCATCAAGGATATTACTGAAGGGAATGCTGCTAAATCGCTCCGTTTTGTTTTTTCAACAGGTCCAGTCATTGACTCACTTGAGGTAACAGCCCGCGTTGTGGATGCCATAACAGGGCTACCTACTGAGGGGGTCATTTTGATGCTCTACGATAATCTCGCTGACTCGGTCGTTCAGAAACTCAAACCGTTTTATTTTGGCAAAACGGATAAAGAAGGCTTTACTCGAATTGAAAACGTGCGGGCAGGCACTTTCAAGGTTTTTGCTTTGAAAGACCTTGATTTGAACTATCTTTTCAATCAAGATAGCGAAAGTATAGGCTTTCCAGACAGCACTTTGACGATTAGCTCCAATAATAAAGATTTTATAAAAAAAGATACAACTACTCGAAGTGATTCTCTCCAACGCATCACAGACTCTATCGCTGCTGCTAATACTTCCTTGAATATACGCCTTTTCGAGCCACGTAAATCCTTGAAAATCAATGGTCGTGAGACGGATAAATATGGTATCGTGAAACTCATTTTTAATCAAGAATTGAAAAAAGCGGACATTACTTTTGATGACATAAAGCAAAATGCTTTTACTGAAATCAGTAGAGATACGCTTTTAATTTGGTACAATCAGCCCGACGAAACGCCTTGGAACATTTATTTCAAAGGTGAAAAACAGACCGATACCATTCGCATACGCTCGCGCGGGAAGGTGGATTTTATGAAGCGAGGGAGACTTGCCCCCCTCAGTATTACAAGCCAAATTTTAAAAACACCTACAAAACCTGTTGAAATTGCTTTCAATTATCCGATACAAAACATTGACACGAATAGTAATAACTTGCTAATTAAACTGATTGATACAAGTAAAAACGCAATACCCCTCAGTATTAGGACGGATTCAGCATCCAAACGCAAGCTCATTTTTGAAGCTCCTTGGAAAGATGGGCAGCAATATCAACTCACTATTTTGCCTAATGCTTTGACGGATATTTATGGTTTTAAGAATGATACTATTTTTTCAAAAATAATCATTTCCAATAAAAAAGAATTTGGCAATATTATTTTATCAATTAAGCAATTGGATAAAGGAAAAAGCTATATTTGTCAGGTTTTATCAGGTAACAGCATTGTCGAAGAAGAGTTTTTTATAGATAATGTATCCAGTATCGAAAAACGCTTTGAAAATATGAGACCTGACCAATATTCCATCAAAATAATAGAAGATTTGAATAGAAATCGCTTGTGGGATACCGGCGATTATGATAAAAAACAGCAACCTGAACGCATTTTCTTACAAAAATCCAATGAAGCACTTCGCGCTGATTGGGATTTAGAAATGGAAATAATCGTTAGATTTTAGATAATTAGACAATAGATAAATCAAATTATTGGACAGTAGCATGTCTAATATCTAAAATCTAACCTTCTAACATCTAAAAATAGACAAGACCAACACCAATTTTCTATTAAACTGATTTAAGTATAATTAAAAAAAGTACATGAAAAGACAACTACACTTATGTCTGCTCGTGTTGCTGTACGGTGGTGTTGTGTACGGTCAAACGAGTAATTTTAATTTAGATTCTGAAGGGTGGATGATTGTTGGCGATGCTGGCGGATTAATTGCTCCCATTTACCATCCAACGGGCGGTAATCCCACAGGCTACATATCGAGCTTAGATGAAGGCTCAGGTGGCACATGGTTTTTTTCTGCACCCGCTAAGTTCATTGGCAATAAATCCTGGTTTTATGGCAGAACACTCAAATTTGATTTGAAACAGTCCGCTTTAAACAGCCAATTCAACGATGATGACATCATAATTGAAGGCAATGGTATCATCCTCGCTGTCAATACAACTAATAATCCTCGAACGAGTTGGACATCCTACTCAGTAGTTTTGAATGAAAATGCTGCATGGCGAGTCGGTGATAGAAATGGACGGAGAGCCACGCAAAGCGAATTTCGAACAGTGTTATGTAACGTCAAACGCTTGTGGATTCGAGGTGAGTTTATATCAGGAGCAGATGAAGGCAGTTTGGATAATGTCATCATTGATGGTACGGATTGTACGCCCAATGTTTTTGCTCAAAATCCGATGCTTTGCAGGGGTGAATCTATTCAAGTAAATGGGAAAACTTATAACGCAAGCGGCGCATATCGCGACACCATAAAACGATGCTTTCCATTATGCGATAGTATTATTGTGACGAATCTCAAAATGGTTGATACTTCGCTCAAAACGCGCAATCTCACGATTTGTGAAGGCGATTTTGTCAAAATTGGTGATAGTATTTATACAAAAAGCGGCAATTATCGCAATATACTGAGGGGGTACTTGGGCTGCGATAGTACAATTGTCACTAATTTGACAGTCAATAAAAAAGGTGTTTGGTCATTAGATACTACTATTTGTTCAGGCAGAAGTGTTCGAGTGAATAACAAAATCTACAGTCAAGCTGGTACATTCAGCGACACTATTCGCCGAAATCCTCCCCTTTGCGATAGCATTTTGACTATTAAAATTAAAACAAATCCGATTCCTGAAATAACGGAGAACTTGACGATTTGTAAAGATGACACCATATATATACGTGGGCGAATTTTCAACCAAAGCGGTGTTTATAGAGATACTTTAAGGTCATTAAGTAATCGTTGCGATACAGTCATTGTGACGAATGTGACGATTTCTAATTTGAGTCTCCAATTAGGCGATGATATCACGCTTGAGCGTGGCGATAGTCTGCTGTTAAACCCCTTAGTCAGCGCGCCCAAATCTGTAAAATGGAAATGGACACCGACTACAGGATTGAATTGCACTACTTGTTCAAGTCCTGTGGCAAGACCTGAAAAAACGATTACATACATCGTAGAAGCTAAGGACACAACAGGAGCTTGTACGGTAAAAGATGATATAACGGTAACAGTAAAAGCCTGTGATAAAATTTTTATACCCGATGCTTTTAGCCCTAATAATGATGGCAATAATGATACTTTTATCGCATATGGCAGCGGTTGTGCTTCACAAATCAAGCGGATGACAATTTTTAATCGGTGGGGTGAAATGGTTTTTTCAAATCAAAATATAGGTTTGAATAATCCTATAAATGGTTGGGATGGCAATTTTAGAGATAAAAAATTGCCCGCCGATGTGTATATTTACATGATTGAAATAGAATATGGCGATGGGAAAGTAAAGACTTTTTCAGGCGATTTGACGTTGGTAAGATAAAATAGAATAATGGTACTTCGAGCAGAAAATTTACAAAAGACATATGGGGCGCGCCAAGTTGTAAGAGGCGTATCCGTAGAAGTGAATCAAGGAGAAATCGTCGGTTTGCTCGGTCCGAATGGGGCGGGCAAAACGACGTGTTTTTATATGATGGTGGGTTTTATCAAGCCCAATAGTGGCGTGGTTTACCTTGATAATGAAGACATTACGCATTTAGCGATGTATAAACGCGCTCAAAAAGGCATTGGATATTTACCCCAAGAGCCATCAGTATTTCGCAAATTGAGCGTAGAGGATAATATCAAAGCGGTGCTCGAAATGACCCCCCTCAGTATAGAGGAGCAAAAAGACCGATTGGAGGTCTTGTTGGATGAATTTAACTTGCATAAAGTTCGTAAAAGCAACGGCGATACCCTCAGCGGAGGTGAACGCCGCCGAACTGAAATCGCCCGCGCCTTAGCTACGTCGCCCAATTTTATTTTGCTCGATGAACCCTTTGCCGGCATTGACCCGATAGCTGTTGAAGATATTCAATACATCGTGGCTAAATTGAAAACAAAAAATATTGGCATTTTAATTACCGATCACAATGTTCAAGAAACGCTTTCCATTACTGACCGCGCTTATCTGATGTTTGAGGGCAGCATCCTCAAAGCAGGCACGGCTGAGGAATTGGCTGCTGACGAAATGGTGAGGAAAGTATATTTGGGGAAACATTTTGAATTGCGTAGAAAAAATATTGAAGTTTAAAATAACAAAACCACACAATATGTCAGAAGAAAAAAAACCTAAAAAAGCGGCAAAGAAAAAGACCGTTGAAAAGCTCAACATGGGCATCAATGAGTTCGGCGAATTGACGACGAATATCAATTTTGATGAAATCAATGCTTTTTTGAATCAAAATGTAGATGACAAAAAGTTGAACGAAAAGAAAACTAAACCAAAAGCTAATGATGAGTTATGAATGATAAATGATGAATATTTTATCGTCATAACTCATTGAAAATTAATATTTTATAATAATTATTGGAAAATTCATTCATCATTTATAACTCATCATTCATCATTTAACTTTGCGCCCTTTCCAAATGTATTTCTTTTTAAAATTAGACGAAAAACCTACATAAATGATATAAATAATGTGCATGAACTGAGCGGGTAAAAATATGCGCATCAAATCTTTTCGATTAAAAAAACGAGTCATTGTGTTGAGAAAAATATAGTCAAAAAGAAATTTTATGATGACTTGTATAATAAAAATGAAAATAAATTGAACATCCCAAAAAATAGTGGCGATAAGACTAAAAAGAAAATTACAACAAAAAAGAAAAACTGCTCCCAATTGAAAAACCGTGAACCCCTCAGTATAACTCGATGATTTAGACGCCCAACGCATCCGTTGACTCAAAAAATCTTTAATCGTTGGTTTTGCTTTAGTGAGGACTGTAGCTTCCGAATTTTTCAAAAAACCAAGAGATTTTGGATAAAAACGCGCTACTT
>JAYUUR010000116.1:0-5840 GCA_043754475.1 Saprospiraceae bacterium
AAAGGACCTAAAGCGGCTAAACTGCTCACAAAAAGAAACTTTTCAGGCGTTAAACCATCCCCCCTCAGTATATTGACGAAATTTTCGGTATTTGTAGCGTTGGTATCCATGTAAGCTTCTCGATTCACGGCTTTGGTAGTGCCTGCGTTATGGATAACGTAATCGAATCGCCCTGCGTTTATGAGTTTTTGTTTTAACTCTTTTTCATCCTTAAAATTCAATTCTAAAAACTGAATGCGTGGGTCTTGTAAAGCACTTTTATCGCTCGTAGGGCGGACGGCAGCGGTCACTTCCCAGCCTTTTGCTAAGGCTTCTTCTACTAAAGTAGTGCCGATGAAACCACTGGCACCAGTTATCAAAATTCTTTTCATCTAATCGAGCGTGAAACCCCAACGCCTTTAGGCTTGTGGAGGTAAGCGAGTGTCACGCTAACATCTTTTAAAGTTTTTAAAAATATATTTCATGTCACATGAAATATATGGTTTAATTTCTTATCTTGCCTTATGAAATTAACATTGAAAATAAAGTTATTACCAAGTGACATTCAGGAAGAAATGTTATTACAAACAATGCGTGAATCAAACGCTGCTTGTGATGCTATTTCTAATATTGCATGGAATAACAAACTTTTCAATCAATTCAAATTGCATAAAATAAGTTACGAATCAATAAGGGCATCTTTTAACCTATCCGCTCAAATGGTTGTTCGTTGTCTTTCTAAAGTATGCGATTCTTACAAACTTGACAAAAAGACAAAGAGGGAATTTAAACCTCTTGGGGCGATTGCTTATGATTCAAGAATTTTAACGTATAAAAATGGTATTGCATCCGTTTGGGTAATTGGTGGGCGTGAAAAAATGCCTTTTGTTTGCCATAACCCAAAATATATACAATACCTCAGAGGTGAAGCAGATTTAATGTACATAAAAGGTAAATTTTATCTGTTCCAAACATGCGAAGTACCCGAACAAGATTTACATGAAGTTGATGAATTTATTGGAATTGATTTTGGTTGCCGTGATATTATTGCAACATCTGACAATTCCTTAGTTTCGTCAAAATGGGTAAATGAATATCGAATAAAACGTGAAAAAATTAGGTCATCAATTCAGCGCAAAGGCACGAAAAATAGTAAGAAACTATTGAAACGGCTATCGGGCAAAGAAAAGACAACGGCTAAAATCATAAACCACACAATCAGTAAACAAGTAGTTTTAGAAGCTAAAAAACAGGGGAAAGGCATTGCCATTGAAAACTTAACTCACATACGTTCACGTACTGAGAAAAAGGTACGAAAAGCGCAACGTGGATTAAGAAGCAAATGGACTTACAACCAACTGCGTCAATTTATCACTTACAAATGTCAGTTGAACGGTGTTAAATTAGTAGTTATTAACCCTGCATACACTTCTCAAACTTGCCACAACTGTATGTGTATAGGTAAAAGAAATTCAAAGAACTTTTTTTGTAAAACGTGTGGTGATTTCGATGCTGATATTAATGCAGCTAAAGTAATCTCACTCGTTGGGGCATCCGTAAATATGCCAGAAAAATCAAGCATTTGTAGTTGTAAATTGCACTGTGCTTAGGTTTAAAGCATCTATCCCTTTTGCCGAAGGCATCCCTTCGGGAAGGGTAGATGTAGTTTACAGTTAAATAGCTTTCTCGTACAAACGGTATTTTCTATATACTTTGCCGCCGATATGTTCTAAAGCGCGATTCATGCCAACATTATTTTCCAAAATCCAAGATGCTTCGCCTCTTATAATCCCTTTTTCTCTCGCCGTGAGTATATTTTTGACATAAAAACACACATCAATACCCAAGCGGCGATATTCTTTCAATGTTCCCAAAGCAAAAATTCTAACACTTTTGATTTTTTTCAAACCGAATAATATTTTCAAGGCACCAGTTGGAAATAGCCGCCCGCGTTTTACATTTATCTGAATTTCATTCACATTCGGAATCGTCAAAGCCACACCGATAGTCTTGCCATCTTTCTCTGCAAAATATACGAAGTCGGGATCAATAACGGCTTTCAAGTCTTTGCCGATTTGAAGAATTTCAGCATCCGTCATCGGCACAAAGCCCGTATTTTCAGCCCATGAAGCGTTGTAAATGGGCAGGAAACTATTTATTTCCTGCTTGTATTTTTTCATGTTGATTTTACGAATCGTGATACCCCTTTCAGCCAATCGTGTTTCTAATTTGGTTGCCACATCCACCACTTCTTGCTTCATATCTGCCGTCATTAATTCCCAACAGAGCAAATCAGTGAATTTAGAAAAACCATATTGAGTTAATAAATCAACATAATAAGCTGAGTTATAAGTATTCATGATAAAAGAAGGTTCATCAAAGTTTTCAACTAACAAACCAACGGTCTCATTCGTTGAAAAATTAGCCGGACCAATTACCTTTGTTAACCTCTCAGTACTCAGCCACTCTGCTGCTGTATCCAAGAGCTTTTTAGCTACTCCATAGTCATTGATGACATCAAAAAAACCGAAAAACCCTTCTTCCTTACCAGTGAAAGCGATATGATTGTTGTTGCGAATAGCAGCTATGCGCCCCACTATTTGACCATTTTTCTTAGCAAGAAAGTAATCTGCCGTTGAATGTTTGAAAAAAGGTGACTTTTTCGGATTCAACAATGCTTCTTGCTCCATGAAAATCATTGGTACGTAAAGCGGATCATTGGCATACAAATCATGCGGAAAGTCAATGAACTGAGTCAGTTGCTTTTTGTTTGACTTATCTAATTTTACTATCTCAATCACTGGTTTCAAGTTTTATTTTCTGACTAAAACAACTTCGCTTTCGTTTTCCAAAATGCCTAATTTAATAGCGCAATCATACATAATATCAATAGCGCGGTCAATCTGAGCAGTGCTGTGCGTTGCCATCAGTGAGAAACGAATCAACGACTCTTCACTCGGCACGGCAGGAGAAACAACAGGATTGATAAACAAACCAGCATCGAAGCACATTTTCGAGAAAGCAAAGGTTTTATTATTGTCGCGAATATAAACTGGGATAATCGGTGATTCGGTATGACCAATCTCAAAACCCAAATATCGCAAGCGATTCATAGAGTGGTTGGTATTGTCCCACAGGCAATCAATTCGCTCAGGCTCAGCTTGAAGAACATCAATAGCCGCTATCACCGCAGCCGCTGAAGCTGGCGTCATGCTTGCGCTGAAAATCAAAGAGCGCGAAGTGTGCTTCAAATAATCAATCACATCGTGATTTGCAGCGATAAAACCACCGAGCGATGCAAAAGATTTGCTAAAAGTGCCGATTTGAATGTTCACACTGTCATGCAATCCGAAGTGTGAACCCGTACCGATACCTTGTTCGCCAATCACACCCACTGCATGAGCATCATCCACGACGGTCACGCCATTATACTTTTTAGCTAAACGGACAATATCTGGGAATTTGGTAATGTCGCCTTCCATGCTGAAAATGCCATCCACTACAATGAACTTCAATACTGAGGGGTCGAGCCGCGCCATCATTTTTTCAAGGTCTTCCATATCGTTGTGCCTAAATTTCAACACTTTGGCAAACGATAGGCGAGTAGCGTCAATAATAGAAGCATGTACCCGTTCATCAATCAAAATATAATCATGGCGATTTGCCAGTGGCGCTAATGCCCCCAAATTGGCTTGAAATCCTGTGCTATATAGTAAACAAGCGTCGCGTTTGAGATAATCCGCCAGCCTTTCTTCCAACTCAATGTGGATGCTGAGTGTGCCATTCAAGAAGCGCGAACCAGCGCAACCTGTGCCGTACCTTTCAGTAGCTTTGATAGCCGCTTCTTTGATTTTGGGATGATTGGTCAAGCCCAAATACGAGTTAGACCCAAACATCAGCACGGGCTTGCCGTCGATGAGTACTTCCGTATCTTGCTCGGATTGGATGACTCTGAAATAAGGATAAAGTCCAGCTTCACGTAAATCGTTCGGCGTTGTAAAACTGTTTACTCGATTCAGTAGGTTCTTATTCATTCTTTCTGTTTGAGTAGGTTTCGATATTCAAAAAATTCGATGGCTAGTTTTGTAAATTTAGTTATAAAGTGTTAGGGGTTATTATTTTATTGAAAGTTACTAAAAAAACGTGAATTTAAATAAATATTACTAAAATATTACTTCTTTTTCAACTTAAAAGTGGTGTTAAACACATGATCCCACAGCGGATTACTCACCCCAAACCCCTTGTCATGCTCTTGATAGTGATGCAACATGTGGTGATTCTTTATTTTCAACCATACCCGATTGTTCCATCTCAAATGGTGCATGGCATAATGCATCATATCGTAACATAAATACCCCAAAATAAAGCCCGAAAAAAACGGATATACTGAGGGGGTATCTAATAAAAATCGAAACAATAAATAGAACAAAGTTGCTGATGGAATGCTTACACTCGGCGGCAAAACCAAGCGCAATTGGTCATTCGGATAATCGTGATGCACACCATGCCATATAAAATGTAGCCTTTCGCCCCATTTGCTGGGCGGTACCCAATGAAAAATAAAACGGTGTAAAACATATTCTGTCAGCGTCCAAACGAACAAACCGCTTATAAATAAACCTAAAATACCCCATCCGTTGCCTTGTGCCTGCAATAAAAACCAGACTATAACAGGTATATAAATAAATAACGGTACACTAAAATGAATTTTTGAGAGTGCCTCCATCCAACCGGCTTTAAACATTCTCACAGATTCCACTTGGTTAGACACATAACCGCTTGTTTTGAGTTTTGAATTCATGGCAAACATTTTTCTTGAAATTTATTAAAATCAGTGATAGACATAAAAAATTGTCCCAATTTCTGAGTTGTAGAAACCCATGCATTGCGTTCATAGACTGAAATAATTCTTTAGAATGGATTGCGATAGCGGAGAAAAGAATACCGAATGTTAAACACTAAAAATTGAACATCGTTCAATTTTAATGAAAATACAAAACTTTTGATTAATTATATGCTGCAAAATTACTATTTATTTCGCTAAATACAAGTATTTGTTAACACAAATAGATTTTTCAGCACAAAAGGAGAGACTTGAAAATTGGATTTTGTCACATAAAAAAAGATAAACGAAGAAGTGCCTTTCACAAACAAAATGAAAGACATTCTTAAAACAAGATATATATTATCATTCAATTAAAGGTTTTTCTTACAACGAAGCCTAATTCAAATTATAATTCAGATTATGTTAAAATAATTAATCTAAATTATTGATTTTCAATGATTTAGAAAATTATCAATAAAAACATTTGATTTAAAATATTGGGCAGAAAGATTTTTTTTGAGATAACTTTGCAATACCAAATGCGCTCGAGTACTGAAATACCCTAAATAGTTGATAACAGCCAAAATCATGATAAAGAGAATAATCTGATAGTTAATTATTTCCTTGAGGTAAAGATTAAAAGAATAAAAAATAAAAAAAACGTTTAATAAGACAGATGAAATGAAGATATAGAGCGGAATCTTACAGGCACTTTTAGCTTGATTGGTATGATTGTGATAAGACACAACGCCGAGTATTTTATTCTCACTATCATCCGTAAAATAATATCCCACAACGGTTATACAGTCGTCTTGGTTGATACAATCCTCTATTTTTGAAGTCAAAATAATATCTTTCTCACCAATATTAAACTGATATTGATATTTTAATTTACTCACTTCCTCAACCTTCCCCGATAATAATTGTAATGTCATTAGCCTAACTTGACTTTGTTAAATTAGCAAAAAAGCTACTATGAATTAAAAATTGTTTAAAAAAGAATGAGAACGAACAAAACTATTGGGGATTAAGTGTA
>JAYUUR010000117.1:0-5840 GCA_043754475.1 Saprospiraceae bacterium
ACGACTCTGCATTTCTTGTTGAATGGCTTAGAAATGCTGACTAATTTTCAACAAGTATCCGTCTGGATGAAGCAAAATGACATTACTAAAGAACAAATTAATCAATTTTTACAGAAAATCGGCATAAAATCTAACTCTGGATAGGTGTTTTAATACTTCTCCGAAGTTTTCAGTACAGTAAACAAATATTAGTAAATAAATCTCTTTTTCCTATTATTCCTTCTGCAAGTTATTCTCTTTCGTTTTAATTCTGGGGTATCGTTTTTAAAAATACCCCCTCAGTATAAGTGGCTAAAATTGATTATTTTAAAACAATTTGTGTTTTTTTATTGCTTTAACGAATTTAAGTCTCTCACAAAACCTGTCACCCCACTGGATTGCAAAAAAGAGGAAGCTTGCTGTCGGGAAGCAAAATGACCGACTAATATTCGATATATCCATTTATCTTTTTCCTGTCGCTCCGAAACGAACATTCTTTGAGCACCTTCAAATTGCCTTTTCACATCTTCAATGACTCTGTTTAAATCATTTTTTGTAGAATAAGCACCTACTTGTACCGTGAAAATTGCAGAAGAAGATGTATTGGGTATTTCATTTTTTGCTACTGTTTTTTTTATGTTTGGTGTCTCTCTATTTTTAGGTAATACTGAGGGGGTCGGTTTATTTCTTTCTTTTTTAGTTGTTCTATTGGCTGTTAAATTATTCGCAGCAGGAGCAGAATATGCAGAATTATTTTCGTTGCGAGCAGAAGAAACATTGCTATAACCCGTTACGGTGTTGTAACCGCTGTCACCTGCTTTTTCTATTTTAATTCTATTGCTGGGATTATTATAAGTTTTCATGACGCTGATAAAACGCGAGGCTGTAAACGTTTCCTCATGCCGCCCGATTTGGACACCTTTAGAATTTAATACAATAATCGTAGGTAGCAATGAAATTTTATACTGATTTTTCAAATCATAACCATCAAAACTTTGGATGTCCACTTTTACAGGGATATAATTGTCGCGAACAAAGTCTGATACTGAGGGGTCGGAAAAAGTATATTCTTCCATCATGCGGCAAGGCGTGCAGTAGCTTGCCCAAAAATCGAGAAAAATAAGTTTACCTTCGCGAGCAGCTCTGGCTTTAGCGGCTTTTATATCGCCATTGATGAAAACAACATCTGCAAAAGAGATGGATACCCAACAAAAATTGAGGATAAATAGAAGCGTTAGTTTTCTCATATTCATTTCGGATGATAGTCTGTTGAAATTAAATTTGGTTTAATAGTCTCTTGTGCACCTTAAAATGATGTACACATTATACCTTTTATCAATTACAAAAAGAATACCATGTTTGGGCATCGTAAAACTCTCACTTTAATTGGTATGGATTCTTAAAAATCCGTTTTAACTTTGTCATCTTATATTTTTGAATCAAATTATAGATATGTCAAAAAAATATGCTGCCATCACAGGCGTTCATGGCTACGTGCCGGATTATATACTAACCAATGCGGAGTTGGAGAAATTGGTGGATACGACCGATGATTGGATTACATCCCGCACGGGTATCAAACAACGCCATATTCTGAAAACGCCGGGTTGGGCAACATCGGATATGGGTGTAGAAATGGTGAAAGGGTTGCTTCAAAAAACAGACACCAAGCCGGAAGAAGTGGAGCTTTTAATATGCGCCACAGTCACGCCTGATATGGCGTTTCCTGATACGGCAAATACAATTTGTGATAAATCAGGCATACACAATGCTTTTGCGTTTGATTTAAATGCGGCTTGCTCCGGTTTTTTGTATGCGTTAGTAACGGCTGCCAAATTTGTAGAATCGGGTGCTTATAAAAAAGTGATTGTTGTAGGTGTGGATATGATGTCGAGTATTATTGATTATACCGATCGAACAACTTGTGTCATCTTTGGCGACGGTGGCGGTGCGGTGATGTTGGAGCCAACCTCTGAAGGCGTCGGCGTCATTGATAGTGTACTGAGGGGGGATGGTTCAGGTCGGCAATTTTTGCATATGAAAGCAGGCGGTTCACTCATGCGCCCTTCGCATGAATCGGTAGATAATCGGATGCATTATGTCTTTCAAAACGGTCAACCTGTATTCAAGGCGGCTGTGAAAGGCATGAGTTCAGCCATTGAAGAAGTGTTGAAACGCAATCACATGACTATTGATGATATTGATTGGTTGGTACCGCACCAAGCCAACAAGCGTATTATCCAAGTAGTGGGCGAAACGGTGAAAATGCCGACTGAAAAAGTAATGGTCAATATTCAAAAATATGGCAACACAACAGCCGGTACACTGCCACTCTGCCTTTGGGATTACGAAAATCAACTCAAAAAAGGCGACAACCTTATGCTCACAGCTTTTGGCGGTGGTTTCACATGGGGCGCTGTTTTGTTGAAATGGGGGTATGATGGATTAGAATTTGGCGTTTAATGGCTGGTTAAATTTTAGTAAAGACATATTTTTTAATAAAAAGCTCTATCTTTGCGCGGCTTTTTAGAATTGGGCAATTTGAAAAAAAATTGTCCAATTTTAGTTTAAACAGCACCCCCTCCTGCCACGCTCTGCTCGCAGTGACAATTCATCAGTGACAATGACAAAAGAATCTTTTAATTAAAAAAATCTAATCAATAAAAATATGGCTTCAACGTCGGACATCAAAAAAGGCATTTGCTTCGAATACAACAACGATATATTTAAAGTTGTCGATTTTCAACACGTCAAACCGGGTAAAGGCGCGGCTTTCGTATATGTGAAAATGAAAAGCGTTACGCGCGGCAACGTTTTAGAAAATAACTTTCCAAGCGGTCATAACATTACGTTGGTACGTGTAGAACGCCGTCAATGTCAATATTTATACACCGATGATATGGGTTTAAATTTTATGAACACTGAAAATTATGAGCAGTTGGCATTGCCCGTTGAAATGATTGACAACGCTGACCTGATGCTTGAAGGTATGATGGTAGAAATTATATTCGATGACCGCGATGATAAGCCGCTTTTGGCTGAATTGCCAGCTGCCATTAGCTTGATTGTGACTTATACTGAGCCGGGTATCAAAGGTGATACGGCTACCAACTCACTCAAAGCTGCAACAGTTGAGTCGGGTGCTACAGTAAAAGTGCCGCTTTTTATCAACACAGGCGATAAGGTTCGTATCAATTCTGAGACGCGTGAGTATATGGATAGAGTGAAAGAATAATGTTATTTTTAAAAAAAGCAGTTTTCATTGGCAAATTTTATTTGGAATAATTTTTTTTCCTTATCATTGCCAAATGAAAACTGCTTTTCTGTTTTTAGGTACAAAATATTTAGATAAAATATGAAAATCAACCAAAGATGACATTCGAAGAAATTAAAGCTTTGATTCAACTCGTCAATAAAAGCGACCTCGCCGAATTTAGATTTGAAGATGGCGAACAGAAAGTCGTTATTCGTACTTCTAAGTACAGTAATGGCAAACAACAAATTATTCATTCGCCTGCACCATCCTCGGCGATGTCTTATTCATCTTCTCCAGCTCAAACTTTAGCACCTGTGGCTGCTCCAAAAGTAGAGGATGAAGCACCCAAAGCTGCTATTGTAGCCGCCAGTACTGAGGGGGTCGGCTTGCTCGAAATCAAATCACCGATAGTCGGCACTTTTTATCGTTCGGCGGGAGCAGACAAACCAGCGTATGTAAAAGTAGGTGATACTGTTGATAAAGGGTCAGTGGTGTGCATCATAGAAGCTATGAAACTTTTCAACGAAATTGAATCGGAAGTGAAAGGTAAAATCGTGAAAGTCGTAGCAGAAGATGCTTCACCAGTCGAGTATGACCAAGTACTTTTCTTAGTAGATCCTAAAGGATAACTCAATAATAGAAAATTCATGTTTAAAAAAGTACTTATAGCCAATAGAGGTGAAATTGCCTTACGTGTCATACGCACCTGCAAGGAAATGGGCATCAAAACCGTAGCTGTTTATTCTACAGCAGACCGTGATTCGCTTCATGTGCGTTTTGCTGACGAAGCCGTGTGTATTGGACCGCCTTCATCCAAAGAATCTTATCTGAATGTTCCACGCCTTATGGCAGCCGTAGAGATTACGAACGCTGATGCCATCCATCCGGGCTATGGTTTTTTATCTGAAAATGCTGATTTTGCTGAAATTTGTACAGAATATGGTGTGAAATTCATTGGACCTACTCCTGAGCATATTCGCAAAATGGGCGATAAAATCACGGCAAAAGATACCATGATTAAGGCTGGTGTGCCTGTAATACCAGGAAGTGATGGCTTGCTTACAGATGTACCCATGGGTAAAAAAATTGCTAAATCAATCGGTTATCCTGTTATTTTGAAGGCGACTGCTGGCGGTGGTGGCAAGGGCATGAGGATAGTATGGAAAGAAGAAGAGTTCGAAAATCAGTGGAATAATGCCCGCATGGAAGCCAAAGCGTCATTTGGAAATGATGGTATTTATGTCGAAAAATATGTAGAAGAGCCACGCCACATCGAATTTCAAGTAGCGGGTGATCAATATGGTAAGATTTGTCATCTTTCTGAGCGCGATTGTTCTATCCAGCGTCGGCATCAGAAATTGGTTGAAGAATCACCCTCGCCTTTCATGGACGACGATTTGCGCCAACGCATGGGCGATGCTGCTGTAAAAGCTGCACAATGTATCAATTATGAGGGCATGGGTACAGTGGAGTTCCTTGTGGATAAACACCGTAATTTCTATTTTATGGAAATGAATACGCGCATCCAAGTAGAGCATCCCGTCACCGAAGAAGTGATTGATTTTGATTTGATAAAAGAACAAATTAATATAGCGGCGGGCATACCTATTTCAGGAAAAAATTATTTTCCAAAGATGCACGCCATGGAATGCCGTATTAATGCAGAAGATCCATTCAATGATTTTCGCCCAAGCCCTGGTAAAATTCTTTCATTTCATTCACCAAAAGGTCATGGTGTACGCGTGGATACGCATGTTTATTCAGGTTATACAATTCCGCCCTACTACGATTCGATGATTGCCAAGTTGATTGTAAGAGCTCAAACAAGAGCAGAATGTGTTACTAAAATGGAACGCGCTCTGGACGAATTTATCATAGAAGGTGTGAAAACGACTGTTCCTTTCCATCAAAAATTGATGAGGAATGAAAATTTTAGAAATGGTAATTACAACACAGGGTTTTTAAATACTTGGAATTTTAAAGAGGATTAATAAAACAAATTGGTAACTTTCTGCTAAATTTGTCACTTTCAAAAAACACCCTTCTTTAATTCAAGTATTCAATCTATAAAAATTAATATAGCTTATGAAATTCAGCGTTTCTTCTACGGATTTATTGAAGCAACTTCAAATAGCAGGGGGCGCGATTGGCTCAAACCCTGTTTTGCCCATTCTCGAAGATTTTCTTTTTACTATTAAAAATAATACACTTACCATAGCAGCTACTGACCTCGAAACATCCATCACAACAGAAATGGATGTGATGTCCGATTCTGATGGCTCGATAGCCGTGCCTGCTAAAATCCTTTTGGATACGCTCAAGGCATTGCCACAGCAGCCCATCACTTTCAGTGTTAATGAGGAAAATTTTAGTATCGAAATCACTTCTGCCTATGGTAAATATAAATTGGCAGGTGAAAATGGTGCTGATTTTCCTTCAATATCGTCTGCGGATGGTGAGGCAACCATAGTGCTACCAGCCAATTTGCTTTCGCAAGGCATCAACAAAACAATATTTGCAACCAGCAACGACGAATTGCGTCCTGCTATGACAGGTGTTTATTTTCAAATTGATGAAAACAAACTCACTTTTGTAGCAACTGATG
>JAYUUR010000118.1:0-17595 GCA_043754475.1 Saprospiraceae bacterium
TGAAGCCTTCAAAAAAGACAATAACATCTCAAAACAGCAATTAGACGCTGTTTTTCAACTCATTATTTAAACATTGAAAAATCTTCGGAGTTTTCAGTATTAAACATAGCATTGAGGCCAGCAAATTGTTCAATTTTCTCTTTTCGTGTATTAATATTTGAGATAATGATTGTGTTTATTTTCATTTTGACGTATACAGTTATTTCATTGTAAAATATTTTAATTTAAAAATTGCTCATAATCAATATGTTGCAAAAATAGTCATATTCTCGTATTAAAAAAATAATACTTGCTTGCAAGTGAAAATATAATAGAAATTTAGCAAATGGTTGGTCAACTAAAATTACAGGTTAGTCAAGTTTCGTTATTTTATATTTTTTCATATCTGTGTGTTCGTAACATTATTTATTGATTTAAAGTAAAATAGTTTGATATATTTAAGTGTAAATTGCAAGGCATTTTTATCATTTGCAAAATTATCTTTTCATTTAATATCGAGATATTAAGAATTCAAATAGCTCTTGAAATTAAATTGCGATAGGATTTATCAAGGCTTTATGTTAAAAATATTTATATAAAACGATTTCTTCTATTTTTAACCCATGCACAATAAACACAAATAAGAGGCCGAGGAATTATTTTCTTCGGCTTTTCTATTTTTAAGAATTTGTGACATTTTTTAGCTTAGTTAAGGAATGAATTATTATATTTTTCAAACCCAATTGTAGTAATTGGCCCGTGTCCTGAATATACCTTAACATCCTCTGGTAGAGTCATTAATCGAGTTAAAATACTGTTAATCAATTGATTATGATTGCCTCCTGGCAAATCTGACCTACCGATACTGCCATAAAAAAGTACATCGCCGCCAATTAAAAACTTCTCTTCTTCATTGTAAAAACAAAGGCTGCCAGGCGAGTGTCCAGGCGCCAAAATAGCCTTTAATTTTATTTTGCCAACCTCTATAATCTCATTATCTTCCAAAAATACTGAGGGGGTCGGCTGAGGCGGCACAGGCACACCATACATATCGCCTGCAATGTGCGCGTGTGCTAAAATAGGCATTTCTAACCGATGGCACTCCAACTCCACATTATAAGTTTCACTGATAAAAGTATTGCCAAAGATATGATCCAAATGACAGTGAGTATTGATTAATCGCTTGACAATCAATTTGTTATCATCAATAAATTTTTTCAACATCTTCCGCTCATTGATTGTGTAGCAACCAGGATCGAATATGATAGTTTCTTTATTGTCATCAAAAACAACGTAAGTGTTTTCGGAAAATGCATTAAAGGTGAATGCTTTTATTTGTATCATATTGCAATATTATTAAAATTTAATAAAAACAACTTCTATTGTAAAAATTACGTTTTATTTATTGCAGTTATCCATAAATTATCTGATATTAATGTTTTATTTGGCAAATTGTTCTGTTTAAATATCTATAAGATGAAAAATATATCCAAAATACTATTAATAACATTGATGACTCTTACTCACATCAATGTTTTTGCTCAAATCAATCAGATGCAATTCGGTAAAAACCGAGTGCAATATCACCGTTTTTTTGATGAGTGGAACGAGTATGAGAGTGAAAACTTTATCACTTATTGGTATGGGCAAGGGCGTTTTATTGGTCAAGCTGCTGCGCAAATGGCTGAAATGGATTTTGAGAACATTCAAAAGACCCTTGAATACCGACTCAATGATAAAATGGAAATTATTGTTTACTCCGACATCACTGATTTGCACCAAAGCAATATCGGCTCGGACGAAACTTTTATGACACAACCCGGGCAGGTGAAAGTAGTAGGCGGAAAAATATTTGTCTTTTTTGATGGTGACCATACGCATTTGCATAAACAATTGCGAGAGGGCATTGCAACAGTTTTCATTAATGCTATGCTTTTCGGCTCTAATTTGCAAGAGATGGTTCAAAATGCTATCTCTCTGAATTTGCCCGAATGGTTTAAGCAAGGTTTGGTTTCTTACGTCGGTGAAGAGTGGAATAGCGATATGGATAACCGGCTGCGCGATATTATTCAACTTAAAAAATATAAAAACTTTAACAAATTTGCTCTCGCCGAACCTCGTTTGGCAGGTCATGCTTTTTGGTACTATATAGCACATCAATTTGGGAAAGCCAACGTCAGCAATTTATTGTATTTAACTCGTATCAATCGCAATCTTGATGATGCCATGATGTACGTGATGGGTAGCGGATACGAACCGATGAGCTTGGCATGTATGGATTTTTATAAAAAACGCTACGAAAAAGAGTTGATGGATGCCACTAAGGTTTCGAGTTTGAATCAAGTAAAATTTAAAAATAAATTCAAATTACCTTTATTTCAACCTAAAATTAGTCCTGACGGCAAACGTGTGGCGTATGTTTTAAATGAAATTGGCAAATGGAAAGTGTATGTTCAAGATGTCCAAACAGGAAAAAGGGACTTGATACTGAGGGGGGGCATTCGCAATCCATTCCAAGCGACAGATTATAATTATCCGCTCATAGCTTGGAATCCTGACAATCAACGGATGTCTATTGTGTATGAAAGACGTGATGTTGTTAAAATATTGGATTATAATTTCAGCGATAAGAAAAAGAAAATTGAAGATTTCCAGCCCGATTTTCAAAGGGTTTATAGCATTGATTTTATGAATCCGCGAGATATGGTGGTATCGGCTGCCATTAGAGGCTTCTCAGATATTTATTTATACAACATTAATAACCGCAGTTTCAAACAAATTTCAAATGACTTTTGGGATGATTTGGATGCCGTTTCCGTTAATCTTTTTGGTAAAAAAGGTATTTTATTTTCATCTAATCGCTTGACGGATAGATTGGAAAATGAAAAATTAGATTCCATTTTACCAGTCAATAATTTTGATTTATTTTATAAAGACCTTGAAGACACCTCCCGCGCCCTTGTGCGAGTGACCACTACGCCCGATGCTAATGAACATCATCCTGCCCTCGTCGATACCACATATTTTGCTTTTTTAAGCGATGAAAGTGGTGTTTCTAATCGCCAAGTAGCGCATTTGGAAAAAATATTGGAGCGAGTGGACACTGTTTTTTATATCACTAATCAGTTCCGCGAAATGGTGCCTTTGACGGTGATGCAAGATTCAGCGCGCTTATTTTCAGATACCCTAACAATTGATTCATTCAATTTAAAGCCTATTTATAAAACAATCGCCATCGTCAAAAATACCACGAATTATAGTAGAAATATAGAAGCTCAAAGCTCAGCACCGCGTGTAGGAAAGGTCGTCGAATTGTTTTATACCAATGGATTACCTCATCTGAGTGTTCAAAAAGTAGTCATTGACACGGCGATAACGCCTACTTTTACTAAGTTTTGGGAATGGAAAAAACGCTCTCAACATAAATCCGATAAGAAATCTCGAACCAGCCAAGTGCCAACTGAAAATCGCAAAACCGATGTAGAACCGATTACTCCAAAGCCCATTGAAATAACTGAAACCACTCAGCCGAAAAAGGATACGACTAAAAAAGTAGACATAGATAATTATATTTTTCAAAGTGAATTTGATGATAAAGAAACGCCTAAAACCACTCAAATAACGACTGACAAACCTAAAAGTGAGTTCGCTGAAAAACAAGATGATGCCTTTGCTACCCCCTCAGTATCCATGGCTTTAAATGATGATTTGAGTGAAAAGAAAACGCATACTTTTCGTCAAAATCGCATTA
This sequence comes from Saprospiraceae bacterium, assembly GCA_043754475.1. Taxonomy (GTDB): domain Bacteria; phylum Bacteroidota; class Bacteroidia; order Chitinophagales; family Saprospiraceae; genus JAAFJT01. The sequence continues at coordinate 3,731 of JAYUUR010000118.1, forward strand.
TTCCTTATCGTTTGAAGTTTAAATCCGATTATTTTACTACAAAATTAGATAATAGTCTCTTGTTTGGTGGATTGGATAGTTATGCTGGCACACCAGAAGATTTTTCAACGCCGCCGATGGGTATTTTGATGAAAGCAAATTTTAAAGATTTGTTAGAAGACTATCAACTTGAAGGCGGCATCAGAATTCCGACTACTTTCAACGGTTATGAAGCCTACGCATTTTTAGATGATAGAAAACATCAGCTCGATAGGCGTTATGCTATTTATCACAAATCAGCACGTTTCACTGAAAATGGCGGAAATGCCATTGATACTCGTCGGAGTCGGGCTCAAATTACGCTCGGGCAGTACGAAATTCGCTATCCTTTTGACATGTATCGCCGTTTGCAATTGACAAGTACTTTGCGGTTTGACCGTTTCACGCAATTGGCGACAGATTCCATCACATTGAAAGTGCCGACAATTACAGAGCAACGCATAGGTGCTAAACTCGAATATGTTTATGACAACACCCTCGATATTGATTTGAATATGAAAAATGGTACACGCTATAAGGTGTGGGTCGATTTTGTAAAACGCTTTGATTTTGATGTGAATGAAAAATTGTCTTTCAAATTCAGAGATGGCTCACTGGGTATTTTGGGTTTTGATGCCCGTCATTACGAGCGTATTTTAAAACATTCTGTTCTCGCTATTCGTGCAGCCGGCTCAACGACTTTTGGAAAGGAAAAAATATTGTATTATTTAGGCGGTACGGACAATCAGCTTTTAGCAAAATTTGATGACAATGTGAATGTTCCTCCAGACAATTATGCCTTCCAAACGCTTGCTGCTAATATGCGTGGCTTTGACCGCAATATCCGCAACGGTACATCTTATGCATTAATCAATACAGAATTGAGGGTGCCAATTGTTAAATATTTATTTTCAAGACCGCTGACGTCTTCATTTTGGCGCAACTTGCAATTAGTCGGTTTCTTCGATATAGGTACTGCTTGGCATGGAGGCAATCCGTTCAAACGCGACAACCCATTGAATACTATTTATTTGCCGAAAGATAATCCGAACAGCCCTGTTCAGGTGAAGGTCAATTATTTCAAAGACCCTGTTGTAGCAAGTTATGGTGCTGGAGTGCGCGTTTTATTGCTCGGTTACTTGATTCGCTTGGATTATGGCTGGGGCATCGAAACAAGAATTGTTCAAAAACCGCAAATTCACTTAGCCATTGGAACGGATTTTTAATCATAGGTAATGGGTAATAATTAATGGGTAATAAGCACTTTGGCTGCTTATTACCCATTAATTATTACCTATTACCCATTAATCATTACCCATTACCTATGGTTGTTGAGTGTTTTTCTGCAAAATATATCGCGGAGACGGTATCTCTACCCCCTCAGTATCGAAGCGTTTTTTGATGCTTTCAAGCAAATCACAATACAAATCGAAGGCTTCAGAGTGATTATTCGCCCAAGCGTCCCCCCTCAGTATGATTGCCCAATCCGTCATTCTAACCATTCTGACTATCACTAAGGGCTTACATTCTTCTTTTTCAGTTTCCGTTCGGCGATCCATATACAGTGGGTGTTTGCCTATTTCTTCAGCGATGATATTTTTAACCTTATCAATATCGGTTGTAAATCCAATGGCTATTTCTACAAATTTACAAACCGGATCATCGTTATAATCCGCATTCACAAGGATTTCGTTGTTAATAACCGAGTTGGGTATAATAATTCTGCGATTTTCAAAATCGCGGATGACTGTATGGCGCAGCGTAATATCTTCTACAATACCCGAATAAATATCCTTGATTTTCAAGCGGTCGTTCACTCGAAATGGCTTCGACAAAACGATGAAAATACCACTCACAATATTGCTAAATGCTGCTTGCGAAGCAAAACCAACAATAGCTGCAAGAATACCCGCACCTGCTAATAATGAGCCTGCAAACGTGCGCAATGGCGGAAATTCTCTGATGGCGAAGATAATCCCAATGGAGTAAATAATAGCCGTAAGCGCATTGCCGACGAATTTAAAACTTGTCAAATCCTCATTATCCGCACTTTTTTTCATCAAGCGCGTATAGCCTCGTCGAGCGAGCCAATTGGAGAACATTGTGGTGGCAATGATGATAATAAAAACGAGCAGCGTTTCTAATTTGTCAGGTATATATTGATTAATTTTATCCATTTTAAAAGGGATTTTAAAGAAAACGAATATTCGCTATTATTAAAAAAAGACGTACATTTGAACTTATAATGAATAATAAAGGGCAAAATAACAAAATAATATTTGGATTGAAGGTACGTCAACTTCGCAATGAATTGAACCTTTCGTTCGCGGAGCTTGCAGAGCATACAGGCATGTCCATTTCTTATCTCAACGAAATTGAAAAAGGTAAAAAATATCCCAAAGAAGACAAAGTAGCCTTTCTTGCAACTGCATTACATACAACGCCAGCAGAGCTTGCTTCCTCAGATATGCCAGCAAGCCTTGCACCTGTAGAAGACCTCTTGCAATCCAATTTTTTGAACGAGTTACCCCTTGATTTGTTCGGTATAGATTTGAGTAAAGTTATAGAAATCATCGCCAACGCACCCTTGCGTGTAGGGGCATTTATTTCAACATTGGTGGAGTTGAGCCGCAATTATGCTTTGCGTGAAGAGAACTTTTATTTTGGTGCATTGCGCTCATACTTAGAATTGCATAACAATTATTTTGAAGACTTGGAGGAAGCTGTTGCTCAATTTGTGAAGCAAAATAAAGTTCCGACAGGTCATGCTTTGCCTTCGCATTATTTGGCAGGGCTTTTAGAAAAAAAATTTGGATATAACATTATTGAAAATGGTTTAGATATTTATCCAGAACTGAAAAATATACGCTCTGTATTCAATCCTAAAATGAAAGAGCTGTTGCTGAATGGCGATATGACAGAGGTTCAAAAAGCATTTCAATATGGTAAAGAATTGGGTTTCAATATATTAGGTTTGAAAGAAAGAGCTTATACGTCATCGTTATTAAGAGTTAAAACGTTTGACGAAGCCCTCAATCACTTCAAAGCGGGTTATTTTTCAGCCGCTTTACTCATCAATCGAGAAGCATTTGTACGCGATGTTGATCAATTTTTGAAAATGGAAACATGGGATAATGGCGATGAACTCACCAAATTAATGCAAAAATATCAAGCCACTCCCGAAATGATATTTCAGCGTATGACGAATGTATTACCTCGTTTTTTAGGTTTAAAAAAGCTATTTATCCTGCGATTTATCCACCATTTGACAACTAATAAATTCGACATTAATAAAGAATTGCACCTCAATAGGCGTCATCAACCGCATGGCAATGGCTTGGATGAGCATTATTGCCGCCGGTGGATTTCTATCACTTTGCTACAAGATTATCAAAAAAATCAGAACAGCCTAAACAATATTAGTCCAATGCCTGAACAAAACAGTACAGCAAACGGGCAACAAAAACCATTTAATATTGTTGGTATCCAAAGAAGCAAATTTTATCGCACCAATGATGAATATTTGTGTATGACCATCGTACACCCGTCAGGCGGGCGCAATGTCAGCATCACGCTTGGTATTTTGATTGATGGTGATTCGAAAAATAAGATAAAATTTCTAAATGACCCTGCCATACTGACTCGCGAAGTGAGTACAACATGCGAACGGTGCGGTATAATGGATTGTCAAGAACGCGCTGTAGAGCCTATCGTGATTCAAAGACGCGAGCAAAGGCAAAAAGTCAACGATGTGTTGAATAAACTCATATCTTTATAAAATATTTGATTATCATAAGAAGAAACCTCAATTTTGTTAAAAATCAATTCCATTTTATCCTATTTATTAATAAAAATCATGAAAATAGACAATTCCAAGCCGCCTAAACCATCGCATTATGAGTTGCTACTCAGTGCTTATGATAAAGCGCAAACTGCTTTCGAGCGGGCGAAAACAAATGAAAAATCTGCCAAGCACTCTATAAAAACAGCAGATAAAGACATCAAAAAAACGGATAAAGGTATCCTTGACCTCGAATATAAGAGGGCAAAATATAGGAGAAAAGCCCGTAAAGTGGCTTTCGAGATTACCAAACTCCGTTTGAAGCAATGGCTCAAATTGCATGAAGAAGATGTCAAACTGTATCAATTGAGCGAAGAAGCTCAGATATTTGAAAGCCAACAAGTGACGGAGGAGAAAAAGCCCACAAAACGCCGCAACAAAACGGAAGTGGATGCTGCCGTTCCGAGTGCCGCAGAAAAAGCAGAGCCTGCACCTAAATCAAAAAAAGCGGAAAAAACGACCACCGCACCTAAAAATAATACACCTGCAAAAGTTAAAAAGCCTAAAGCCCCAGTAGCTTTGCCTACGGATTTGACGCTGATTGAAGGCATCGGACCAAAAGTTTTTCAATTTTTGCAAGATGCAGGCATTTCTACTTTCTCTCAATTGGCAGCAGCCGATTTGGACACCCTCAAAGGTATTTTGAGTGCCAATAGTTTCAAATTTGCTAATCCGACTACTTGGGCAGAGCAAGCTCAGTTGGTGGTGGATGGTAAAATGGAGGCATTGGAAGTGTTGCGAGAAAAATTAAAAAGCAGTAAAAAGAGATAATTGCTTTTTTTAAAATAGTGGCTATCAAGCGTTTACGTATAATTTGAATTATGCGTAAACGCTTTTTTTATTGAATAATTTTGAATTTAGAACAAATGTACTATTTTTGTGAGATAAAAATTTTTTGTAATACTGAGAGGGTAATAATTTTGGCTTTTCTAAAATTAGAACAACTGTTCTAATTTTAGAAAGACAAGTTTAGAAATTCAAAATAATCTTCATTTAAAATCGGACAATTATTGCTTTTAAAAAAAATGGAACATTTGTTCTAAATTTAAAAATTCATTCAAACTTAACTATAACTCATTGATAATCAATTGATTAAAAATTGACAACGAAGGAAAAAATATTGGAAAAGTCACTTGAATTGTTTAATCGTGATGGTTTAGACGGTGTTACAGTGCGGCATATTGCAAAAGCTTTGGAGATGAGTCATGGCAATTTATGCTACCATTTTTCGACTATTGATACCATCGTAGAGGGGCTTTATAGTCAAATGGCTATAGAGTTAGATGCCACGACATTGTCGATGAGAACAATCCAAAGAAGCCCTTCTCAAGCCTCTGCAAAGGGTGGTTCGAATATTCTTCGTACAATATATGATTTGTCGCTAAGCAATTTTGAAAAACTCTATGAATATCGCTTTATCATGTTGGATTTTGTCAGCATTATGCGGCGTATTCCAGCAATAAAAGCGCATTATCGGCAACAAATGGTGATGCGGCAGTTACAATTTCAGTTTTTGGTGACCGAATTGGTAAAAAAAGGCTTGTTCAAGCCGCCCATTGTTGATAATCAATATTCTACCTGGATACATTCTGCCATTTTATTTGGCGATTTTTGGCTATCGAGTGCAGAAATTTTGTACAATGGCAAAGAGTCAGATAAGGTCAAAATCTACCATCATTTTTTTATCAGCCTCACCATTCCATACCTCACTGAAAAGGGTTTGGAAGAGATGAAAGAACTTTTGTAAAAAATTCAAAATCAATGAGTTGTCATTTTTAAGTCATAAAAATTAGCAAAAAGGCAAATTTTAAGGAAACTTTATTTTGAGTTCGGAAAATGTTTCATTTTCTATCAGAATTTTCTTTGCTTTGCATCGTTTTGTGGTTTTATTGCTTAAAAATGGTTGAAGTACGTCAAAAATAGACAGAATACTGAGGGGGTAATAACACGGAATTGGGCAAACAAATTTTATTCAAGTTGAAACAAAGGTGAGGACGAATCAATGAGATTCTTTAATTTTTTTACGCAGGAATTAGCGATTGACCTTGGCACTGCCAACACGCTTATCATACAAAACGATGAAATTGTGGTGGATGAACCATCCATCGTAGCCATCAACCGCAAAACGGGTGAAGTCATCGCCGTTGGTCATAAAGCAATGCAAATGCATGAAAAAACGCATGAAAACATCAAAACCATTCGCCCGCTCAAAGATGGTGTGATTGCTGATTTTCAAGCGGCTGAGAGCATGATTGAAGGCTTTATTCGCATGACAGGCGCACGTCGTCGGTTTTTTACTCATATGAAAATGGTGATTTGTATCCCTTCCGGTATTACGGAAGTGGAAAAACGCGCTGTTTTTGAATCCGCTGACCACGTGGACTCTAAGGAAACGTACTTGATACATGAGCCAATGGCTGCTGCGTTGGGTATCGGTTTAGATGTAGAAGAGCCGATTGGTAATATGATTATTGACATTGGAGGTGGCACAACGGAGATTGCCGTTATCGCTTTGTCGGGTATTGTGTGCGATCAGTCTATCCGAATTGCAGGAGATGAATTAACCAATGATATTGTGAATTATATGAAACGGCAACATAACATTTTGATTGGTGAGCGAACAGCAGAGCAAATCAAAATTCATGTTGGTTCAGCTTTACCTGAGCTCGAATCACCACCGGATGATTTTGCTGTGAATGGACGAGATTTGATGACGGGTATTCCGAAACAAGTTACGGTTTCGTACAGCGAAGTATCTCATTGCCTTGATAAGAGTATTTCAAAGATAGAGGATGCCATATTGAAAGCGTTGGAAACGACACCTCCTGAGTTGGCTGCCGATATTTACAAAACGGGACTTTACCTCACAGGCGGCGGCGCATTACTGAGGGGTTTGGATAAACGCATTGCAGCCAAGACGAAATTGCCAGTGCATGTTGCTAACGACCCTTTGCGGGCGGTAGTGCGTGGTACAGGTTTGGCTTTGAAAAATACGCATAAATACACGTTTTTGATTGATAGAAAGCGCGTTTAGAGAATAGAAAATGAATTTTTTTCTACCGATATTTAGCCCCTCTGGGGCAACTACCTAAGGAGTTACATGAATTTTTTTCTACCGATATTTAGCCCCTCTGGGGCAACTACCTAAGAAGTTACATGAATTTTTTACTTCGATACGGCAATTTTCTTTTGTTTATGGTGTTAGAAGGCTTTGCATTATACCTTGTAGCACAGTATAATAAAAAGCAGAATGAGATTTATATCAGTTCCGCAAATCTTTTTGTGGGCACGGTGTATGAGAAATTTAGCTATATCCAAAAATATTATTCTATTGAAGAAATAGCGGATAGTCTTGCTAAAGAAAATGCTGAACTCAGAACCCAGCTCGAAGCCTCCAAATATGTCGCTATAGATAGGCGCGGCACTGTACAATTCCCTTTAGATACCTCAAGTATCCGCCCAGATACTTCCCAAAAAAAAGACGTTATTCAACAGTTTAATTACATTGCTGCCGAAGTTGTTAGCAATTCTACTGCTCGTGAGGATAATTATTTGACCATTAATAGAGGCAGTAATCATGGCATTCATGCGGGCATGGGTGTGATTAGCCCTGATGGTATTGTAGGCATCGTAAAAAATGTATCGCCACATTTTTCACAAGTTCTGTCTGTTCTCAATAGTAGTCGGTTTCAAGTGTCGGCTATGATAAAGCGCAATCGTTTTTTCGGCTCTTTGAAATGGCACAGCGATGATGAAAAAAATACGCATAATCCGCGCTTTATGGTACTGGAAGGTATTCCCAAACACGCCGAAGTCATACAAGGCGATACGGTGTTGACAAGCGGCTTTTCAGATATATTCCCTGGTGAATTGAAAATAGGTAGAGTGACTGATATTAGGATAAAAAACGGTAACAATTTTTATACTTTAACAGTTCAATTATGGAATGATATGTCAAATACACGATATGTATATGTGGTTCATAATCTAATGATTAAAGAGTTGAATGACCTTTTTCAAGAGCCAATAAAGGAAGTTAAGAAAGCAGGTAAAGCAAAAGCGGTGAATTGATATTTACAAAATGTAAAACCGCAAATGTTAAAGATTAAATGTAAAAGTGTCTAATGAGCAATAAAGCCATCCTGAGAAATTTGTTGCGAGCGGTTTTTCTGTTAGCATTTCAAGTATTGGTGTTGAGACAAATCCACCTTGGCGGTGCTGATTTTAATTATATCAATATCTTTTTATACCCCGTTTTTTTAATGCTTTTACCCATATCAACCCCTGTTTGGTTGACGATGGTCATTGGTTTTTTTTATGGCTTTTGTATTGATGTTTTTTTCAATACTATAGGAATGCATACTGCTGCCTGTGTTTTATCGGCTTATGTACGCATGCCATTATTGCAATTTCTTGAACCGCAAGGTGGTTACAAACAGGGTGTCAGCCCTACTCGACGTCGCATGGGTTTTGCGTGGTTTTTGAGGTATGCAGGTCTTTTTATGTTTCTCCACGTTTTCACTTTTTTTTGTGTTGAAGTTTTTACACCTTTGTATATGGGCAAAATATTGATGTACACACTACCGAGTTTTATCGTTTCGTTTATATTTGTGATGCTACTTAGTTTTATAGTTGACCCAGTTGAATAAATTTCAAATTAAAAATTTAATATAGAGAATGGCAGTTAAAGATATGAATCAGCAAAGGCGTTTTGTCGTGATAGGTGTTTTTGCCTTAGCGGCATTGGTGCTGTTGTTTCGAGCTGCTCAATTGCAATTGATAGATCAAACCTACCAAACCAAAGCAGCCGCAATTACCATTGATAGAGACGTTATTTTCCCTTCTCGCGGCGTAATTTATGACCGCAATCAGAACCTCATGGTGTATAATAATGCCCAATATGACCTAATGGTCACCTATAAATTGCTTGACCCGCAGATGGATACGCTCAAATTCTGTCGCTTGTTGGGCATTGATACGGCAACATTTAGAGCCAGTATTGAAAAGGATTTTACAAGCAAAAATTCGCCGTTTTCTAAAAGTGTTCCGTTTCCTTTTATGACCATGATTACGCCTGAGGTGTACGCCAAATTGCAGGAATCCCTCTACGAATTTTCAGGTTTTAAAGTACAATTGCGCAATGTGAGAGGATATCCTCAGCACAACGCGGGGCATGTGTTAGGCTATTTAAATGAAGTCAACAATAAGCAAATCAAGGATTCTTTGGGTATTTATGAATCGGGCGACTATTTAGGTATCACTGGTTTGGAGCGTTATTATGAGTCTATACTGAGGGGTAAGAAAGGTGTGCGATTTATTTTAAAAGATAACCTCGGCAGGCTCGTCGGTCCGTGGAAAGAAGGAAAATTGGATACTTCTGCTATGCAAGGCAAAGACCTCATTTCTTCAATTGATATGAAACTTCAAGCACTGGGTGAATACATGATGGCGGGTAAAAGTGGTGCTATCATCGCCATTGAACCTAAGTCGGGCGAAATATTGGCAATGGTCACATCTCCTACTTTCGACCCTCAAAATTTGACAGTTGGAAAGCAACGCAGTGCTTTTATGAATGCCTTGACAACCGATTCACTGCGACCACTTTTCAATCGCGCTGTGAGTGCTAAATATCCACCGGGTTCTACGTTTAAGCCCATGCTCGCAGCTATTGCTCTACAAATGGGCATTTGGGATAGAAATAATGGTATGGTTTGCAATGGTGGTTACTATTACAATGGTCGCCGATTATTGGCTTGTGATCCCGATCATCATCATCCTTATCCGGGCGATTTGGCAACGGCTATTCAATACTCTTGTAATGCCTATTTTGCGACTATTTATCGCAGCATCGTCGATCAATATGGTTTTAAAAATGCAGGACAAGGCTTAGATTCTCTCAATGTTTACATGGATAGATTTGGTATGGGACGGCGCTTAGAGATTGATTATCCTTCTGAAAAAAGTGGGAATGTTCCGACTTCAAAATATTACGATAAAGTTTATAAACGAGATGGATTTTGGTATTCAACAGCTATTATTTCCAACGGAATAGGTCAAGGAGAGAATCAGTTGACGACTGTTCAAATGGCAAATTTAGCTGCCATCATCAGCAATAGAGGTTGGTATATTGCGCCGCATTTGATAAAGGGCTATAAAGATTCGACCAATCAAGCAGATTATAAAGTGCTCGACCCAAAATATACTATCAAACACTCTACAGGCGTGGACGCTAAACATTTTGAATACATCATCAACGGTATGAGGCGGGTTATTGAAACAGGAACTGGAAGCAATGCGCGTGTACCGGGCGTAGATATATGCGGTAAAACTGGCACTTCTCAAAATCCGCATGGCGAGGATAATTCTGTTTTCATTGGGCTTGCTCCAGCAGAAGATCCTAAAATTGCAGTGGCTGTTTATGTTGAAAATGGTAAATGGGGAAATGATTTCGCTGCACCCATGACGGGTCTGATGATTGAATTATTTTTAAAAGGAGAAACACCTGCCGGTCGAAAACCGATTATTGAAAAAATGCACCGCGCTAAATTGGCTTATTCGCCTGGCAAAGGCTATTATGTGCAAAAAGGGTATTGAATATTATTACAAAACGCCATCAAAATAACGGCTCAATTGCGCTCGAATCTCCTCTTTTCGATACTCACTTTCAGCAAGGGATGCTCTCACCCTATCTTTATCCGACGAATATTTAAAATTATTGACATTACCGCTGACGTTGTAATAAAGGTTGAACAAGCCATTGCGTTGGTCAGCTTGAGGGTCAAGGCGTGAGTTGAAAAGTTTGAAACGATTGATAAGCACTTGCCCAGCGTTCACGACGATGTTATAATTGATGTCTTGATTAAATGTATGGTCGCCCGAAATTTGTAAATTCAAAGCATTGGATTGAATAAACATGGTGGGAATATGCAGCGTTTGTTGATATATTTCAAATTGATTTTGAAGATTCGTAAATTTTATTTGCTTTAAATCTTTGATTTTAATAAAAGTTGAAAAACTTTCTAACATTTTAAAATTAACCAATGCCCCATTCGTTGCATTCACATCCGCTAAAACATAGAGTTTATCTTTTAAAAAATTAAACCCTTCATCCCAATAAGCATTGATGGCGATATGTGAAGTCAGCTTGCCGCTGATATTGTCATTTTTTAAAACATTTTGATTGAAATTATCACATTGCCTGAAAAATTCAGACATATCAACACCATTCGTTATCAATTTGGTGAAAAGATGCGGACGATAGCCCAATTCCATCTTGCCGTCGATATCCCAACCGCCACCCATTGCCACAGCCGACCCCCTCAGTATCAAATCGTTTCCAGTGAAATCAAGGCTGCCTTTGAAGCTACGACCGCTGATTTTATTGTAAAAGAAATTTTTAACATTGGATTCAAAACGCCCTTTCATGCGGTTCAATATCGGAAATTGCTGCCTATATTTAGGAATAGGTAAGCCTTTGGCTGCGTAATAATATGATTGCGGCACCGCGCGTTGAGGCTCTCCTTTTGCCAAAGCTATGAGCCTGCCTAAATCTAAACGCTCGGCATTTAAGCGAGCGTCAAAATCCAAATCGGATTGTTGCGTCGAATCAGATAACATGACAGGTAGCCAATTGGTAAAATTGCCTGTAAAAGTAGCATCGCTGCCCGCGCCTTTGATATTGAAATTTTGGACATAAATACCATTATTATTGAAATTCAAAATGCCATTCGCCGCAATGGGTTCACCATTAATTTTTAAGGTCGCATTTTCAAGTGCTAAATCTCCCGATGCTTGTACCGATTGCAACGCCTTTTTGCTCATCATATCTGCATAGCGTCCATCCACTTTTAAACCATTGCAACGCACGGTGCCCGCCCCTTCGGTCACTTTCGGATTATTCAACAGTCCAAAAGCTAAACCCAAAGGCAGCGAACCATTCAGACCAAAAGATACTGAGGGGTTGTTCAAGTTCACCAATTTTAAGCGCATTTGAAGGGGATTGCCTGCAAAAGTAGCGGTGCAATTGGGTATATCTAAAACCGATTTTTTATTATCAAAAGCGACATCAAACGAGACATTTTCAAAGGATTGCTTGAGTTTGGACGAGGCTATTTTACCATTTTTAAAATGTACAATCGCTTGAATGGTGGGCGTTTGTGTCTTATTGGATAAACCTTTGATGGTTGATTTAAAATTAAAATTACCACTGGATTGAAAGTCTTTAAAATAGGTTAAATACTGAGGGGGTAGCAATTGGAATAAATTGGCAACAGTGCCTTCTTTGTTTTCAGCGACGACATTTACAAAAGTGCCTTTTTGAGGAATGAGTTGCACCAAACCTTTTATTTGCAAAGGCACAGCTGCTATTTTCAAGGACACATTGTCAAATTGGTAAATATTTTTCACCATATCAACCGCTATGCGAGCATCATAACTGAGGGGTTTATTATTCAAAAACTTTTGACCATTATTATTGACAGACGCCACATTCATATCTGCCGAACTGCTCAAAGTGAAGTTTTTAGAACCAAATTTACCAGACACCAGCCCTTTTTTAATAGTCAAATCCGCATTTTGTTTATCGGGTATGCTGATATAAACAAAACGCACATTTTGCAAAGTCGCTTTGTCAATGGACAAGGAAACGGACGATGGTTTTTTATCGGTGGAGGGTTTGACTATATCATAATTGTTACGCCCTTTGGCATCCGTTTTTAACACAAGAATACCATCTTTAATCACAACCGAACTAATGGTAATATTATCTTTAAAAATACTGAACAAACTGAACTGCAACGCCACTGTCCGCGCTTTCAACAACGGGCTACCGAAGGCATCATTCAAAAAAACACCTTCCAACTGTGCGGATACGCACGGGAAACCACTAATCAGTGAGATACTAAACTTCTGAACGGTGAGTTTGGTTTTCAATTGTTTGTTCGCTTCTTTGACCACCATGCTCCCAATTTTTTCCTCCATAATACCGGCTACAATAATGAGTAATGAAAACAGCAAAGCCAAAGTGAGTGTCGTGACCCACAATATTTTTTTCACCTTTCCCCATTGCTTTTTCTTGGGCTTCGGTAGCGGCGTGTATGGGCGAAGCGGATCCTCGTGATTGATGATAGGCGGTAGTGGCTTCATTTGTGGCTGTTTATTTTAGAATACGTTTAAGGTTTCAAAATTATTGTAAAAATAAACATCTAATGACTGTGGAGAAGAAAAAGAATTGAAAAAAGTGAGAGTGTTTTTTAAAACATACGAGGCACAGTAGGACACATAGTTTTTTCTATGTGCTCTACTGTGCCTCGTGTTAAATTAGATAATAGAAAAAAGACATTAGATATTAGACCTCAAAAATGTTAATCTGCCATGTCTTAGCTGTCTATCGTCTAATATCTTTTTTTCTAACATCTGCTTATCAAGCCGTAGCCGTTTGTTTCTTCGGGGCTTTGGCTTTGCGAGTAGGCTTTTGGCGTTTGCTTGTGCGTGTGCCACCAGATTGTTCGTACTCAGTTGAATCATCGCCAAATTGACTTTTTACTGCTATCAGAGAAGTTTTGCAATAATCAAACAATTTCTTTTCAAGATTTTTGACTTCATCCTTCTTGGTGTTCAAATTTTTCAACATAATGTTGTACTCTTCTTCAGCTTTTTTAAAATCAGCTTTTAAAGCCTCACCACCGACAACTGAAATACCGTTGTGCAATTCTAAAGTTGTGCTAATGGATTTCAAACCTGTTAGGCGTTGTTCCATTTTCATTAAACCTGGATAACCTGCTTTGCGTGTTGCCATTTTTTTTATTTTTATGGATTATGAAATTTGAATTAGTTTCTTTAAGCCTTAATCTAAAAATATGCCATAATTAAGGTATAAATAGAATCAATATTATTTCACTTGTTTTGAAAACTTATAACTTATTGGTTATCAATAATTTACAATGAATTATCGTTTCAAAAAATTTGAAAAATGATATGCCTTTCGTGTTTTGCGAAATTTTTTATA
>JAYUUR010000119.1:0-5831 GCA_043754475.1 Saprospiraceae bacterium
ATTACGTACAGAACCTATCCAGGTACGCACGCGACCAAAGGCTCTTACTTGACGAGGGGTACTTCTCACACCGAGTACGCCACTTATACAGAAGACAGCGACGAATATGTCAAAAACATGGAGCGGCTATTGGTCAAATGGGAAACGGCTAAAGAATATGTGCCGACCCCTCAGTATTATGACAATAAAATTGAGAATGACTACGCCATGCTCTTTTTCGGCACGTCCATTTATGCCGCAGAAGAGGCTATGGATTTATTGAAAGAACAAGGGGTGGATATGAATGCCATCAGAATCAAAGCATTTCCTTTCAATGATGAAGTGAAAGCGTTCATTAAATCCCATAAAAAGGTGTTTGTCATAGAACAGAATCGCGATGCTCAATTACGCACTTTATTGGTCAATGAATTGGATTTAAATCCGAATAAATTGATACCAATCCTCAATTTTGACGGTATGCCCATAACAGCAGATAAGATTACACGTTTAATAGGAGAGCATGTTCATATTGAGGTGTCGTAAAAATATTTTTCACTATTCATTTTTCACTTTTCACTGAAATAAACTATGTCATTCGTATTACCTAAATTCAGACATCCGGCTTTACCTAAAAATAATATAGGCTTCACCACAAAAGAGTATGAAGGCGTGTTATCAACGCTGTGTGCCGGCTGTGGACACGATTCTATCAGTGCGGGCATCGTTCAAGCCTGTTTTGAATTGGACATAGAGCCGCATCGATTGGCGAAGCTATCGGGTATAGGGTGTTCATCCAAGACACCAGCCTACTTCTTGAGCAATTCACACGGCTTCAATTCCGTACACGGGCGGATGCCTTCGGTGGCGACGGGTGCGTATATGGCAAACAGAGACCTCATTTATCTGGGTGTATCAGGCGATGGCGATTCAGCCTCCATCGGCATGGGACAGTTTGTACACGCCATTCGACGCAATGTCAACATGGTGTATATCGTCATGAACAACGGTTGTTACGGCTTAACGAAGGGGCAGGACTCTGCGACTGCCGACGAAGGCTCTAAAAGCAAGTCAGGTTCGGTCAATATGTTCCAAGCGATAGACTTATGTGGTTTAGCCCTTGAGTTGGGCGCAGGATTTGTGGCTCAAAGCTTTTCAGGGGATAAAAAACAGTTGATACCCTTGATAAAAGCGGCGGTGAAGCATCAAGGCTTTGCTTTTATCAACGTGATTTCGCCTTGTGTCACGTTTAATAATAATGTAGGCTCTACAAAATCCTACGACTATGTGAGAGAGCACGTCGAAGCCACCTCAACAATGGATTTTGTGCCGCTACAAAAAGAAATCAGAACCCAATACAACGAAGGTGGCGATACCGATGTCAAAATGCACGATGGTTCGTTCATTCATCTCCACAAACTTGAACAAGACTGGAATCCGCAGGATAGACTCTCCTCAGCCAACGCACTGATGAAAGCCCGCATGGAAAGTAAAATACTGACGGGTCTCATCTTCATCGATGAAGACTCCGACCCTTTGCATAGTGTGCTGAATACCACTCTAAAACCCCTGAATACGCTCACCGAGAAGGAATTATGCCCAGGTTCTAAGGGATTAGTGGGTATTAATGCTGGATTCAGGTAACGGTTTACAGGATAGTTTTCTTTTATGATACATCGTTTTCTTTTATTACACATAGTTCATATAGGACACATAGGCTACTCTATGTGTCCTATATGAACTATGTGTAATAAAAGAAAATTTCAATAAAAAATGTCACACGCCAAACAAATGCCGCTTATATAATCGAAGCCCAGACAAACACACAACAACTACAACAAATTATCATCACACACATTTTTTTTTAAACAAATTATAATCACATTTTAAAACAGATTTAAAGAATGAAAACTTCAATCATCATCACCATCATCGCCTTAGGCGCAATTTTCTCAAGCAACACAGCAACAGCAAACACTTATTCCACGACACCGAGCCTTTCAGCTAATCCGCTCAGAATTACCATCACTATCAATATTGGTGCACGGACTAAAGGTTGTAGCGGTTTTGGTATCTGTAGCATCGTTATTTCAGCCAATTTAGCTTCGGATATGAAACCCAGCGACAACAGCAGCGTCGGAACAGCAGATGTCGTGAATGGCAAAATGACCATCCACTTCAAAAAAAGCTCCATGACCCGCGAAGCCATCGCTAAATACTTCGCCAACGGTCAATTCAAAGTGGATGAAGACTATCAAGTGGCTCAAGAGATTGTAGCCCCAAGAGATGTGGCTACAGGACAAGCTTCAGGCAAGCGTCAGTACCAACCGCTTATCATTCGCAAAGGTGTTTATAATGTGAAAGACAATGGCGATAGTTTGACAGTGGTATTTTAAGATACATCGTTCGCTAATACTGAGGGGTAGCTATTCATGCGAATGGCTACCCCTCAGTATTTTACGTTTTTTCTTTCCTTAATTTGTTTTAACTTTGTTTAAAATTTTGAAGAATTTCACGTATCGCACTAAAATTGTTCGTTTTTTGAATAAACATTTTTAAAATATGGTTACAAATATTGAATCTCGTAAGGTAGAACTCATTGCTTTTATTGTTATGTTGCAACAAGAGGAGGCTATTAGCGCGATTGAGAAAATTGTCCAAGAAGTTAAATCCTCTAAAAAGCAAAAGCATGAGCAACAAATGGTATCTGAAGCAGAAGTGCAATACTTCAAACGCCCCATTCGAGAAAATGTAACGGTCGAAGAGTTAATACAAGAACAAAATTGGCAGCCTATTGATGAAAATAAAATGGATGCTATTGTTAAAAGGTTGGATATTCAAGAACCGATTGAATTGTTATTGTCTCAATTGAAACCCTAAAAGGTTCTGCTCGAAACATGGGCAAAAACGATTTATGGATAGCTGTTACAACTTCTGTCCTCAATATCCGTTTGATAGCATCCACTTTTCAAAAAATAGCCGTCAATAACCGTTTGACAGCGCCCTCTTTTCAAAAACAGGCATCAATACCTGTTTGGCAACTTCCACTTTTCAAAAAATAGTGATAAAGAGCTGCTTGATGATATTTAAGTTTATGATAATAGCTTTAAAAATTGTCGGACGACAATGATTATCATGATTCGAAGAATGGCTTGAGATAGGTATTATAGACAATTTCTCTCAAAAATCACTAATAATATCATGTTTTATTTGCTCCATAAATCTACAAGAATTTGACGATGAAAAACACCTATGATAACTGTCTCTCAGTAAATCGTTGTAATCTTTATGTTTACTTCTATTTTGGAAATGGTTGCGTCTATCATCTGTAGTTTCTTCTTTTGCTAAATCTAACGCTAAAACTTGAATTACTTTAGTAAAATAAGGCAATATAATTTTATCAAAAGCAATATGCCCTTGGATAAAATATAAAGTTTCTTGTGGTTGTATAGAACATGATTGCTGAAAATCATTTAAATCAGGTAATAAATATTCATAGCCATTGTTTAAAATAATTTTAAACAAAAATTCCTTATGCTCTAAAATTAATTCTTTAAATATTGTACTGATATCTTTAACTTCACTAAGCAATTGGATATTATCGAAGTTTACTTGAATATACGCGTTATTAATGATATTTTCTAATTTTTTCCATGCAATTTCAACTGCAAAATTATCAATTTCCTTATTCAACCAAGTACGTTCACTATCCGTAAAAAACAACCAAATTGTTAACCAATCATAAAATGCCTCTGAAATTTGTTTGAAATCTGAATTAAAATCATACTCTATATTTATGAGACTTTCACAAACTTGCTGTAAATTATTGGGATAAATAAAATAATTCTCTCTACTATGCGAGTATGTTTGATAAATATATGGTTTCCGAGGATTCAGCCATTCTGTATGCATAGTTTTATGGTAAAAATCATTATCACTATCTATACAAATAAATACCTCTTTAGAAACATGGTTGACATATTTTCTAAGAGTACTTTTTCCTGTAGAAGAAAGTAACGGAAAATCAGGTTTAATATGTGGCGCAAATTCTTGAATTATGTGTTTCCAGAATGCCATATCTTCTCTGTCTTCTACCAATACTATAGTATTTTTCTTTGGATAATATAAAGTTAAATCACCAATAAATTGCTCAATTTCTTCATTTATAGATTTATGCATAGATTGTCATTTTTTGATTCTCAATTTGTTGGTGTAAATATCATTGGTAGGGACACTATATAAAGAACGCAATTCTTCAACTCGTTGAACAATTTCAGAGTTATCGGCTTTACCAAGTAAAGCACTAAAATGTTGAATAGCGGGTTCTATTTTATCTTTACGCATCAAATCAAAAATTTTCATTGCGTCATCAAAACTTTCAGTTTTTTTCAAGATATTAACATATGTAACAGCGTTAGGGCTTATCTTCTTTTTTTTCATATCATCCAATAACCATATTGCATCAGGTTTATTGGTTGTTTTAGAAATAAGTGTCGTATAGGTAAAGTGATCTGGACTTAAATTATCGTTTGTCATAGTTTTCAAAATATTTTTACATTCGGCTAAAGATAACATAAAAAATGTACGATGAAGCATAGCATTGATTTCATTAACCTTTCTATCTTTTACAATTTTATTATTATTTTTAATTTTGCTAAATTCGGTAGTAAATGTTCTCAATTTTGATTCTACATCAATCTGATTCTGCTCATTGTGTTTACCAACTCTACTAATTTCTTCTATATTTATTTTACGCTCAGACCACCCTCTAAAGTACATATTAGATGAATGGGTTACTGCGATAATTTGACATTTATCGTTTAATTGTCTAATATGTTGAATTAAGTCACGTTGCCATTCAATATGAAGAGAAATCTCGGGCTCGTCTAAAAGCAATATGCAAGGCTGACCATCTTGAATTAAAATTTGCAACAAAATATAAAATATTTGCTTTTCTCCCGATGATAATTGTCGATGAGTTAACTCATACTCTTGTTTATTCAATTTGAAAGTAAAATTATCACTGGAAAAATTTTTACCTGAATCTTTGAATAAATTATTTAATATATCTATAAATATCTTTCGTTGTCCAAATATTTCGGTCATTTCATCACCACTCGGCACAATATTTTTTTCTTTTAATATTTCTTCAAGTTTTTTGTACTTATTTTTTTGGTAAATTTCATATTTTAATTGTAAATCAGCAATCAAATCATCCAAAGAATTAGCAATATCAAAAGTACTAATTTTGGTTAAACTTAGGTTTAAATGATTAATATTTACAGGAAATCTCTCTCCCGAGGAATCAACTATAATAAACGTATCATCTGAAAAATGGATAGTAATTTCGCTTATTAAGCTAAAATATTTCTTTTTTGCCTCCTCACTAATTTCAGCTTGTAGTGCCTCGGAAACTAGATTTAGAATAGTAGATTTACCTGATCCATTTATCCCGACAAGTACATTAACATCGTTTTGTAAATTCCAAACGATGTTACCTTTTTGCCAAAGATTTTTTATATATATTTGTTTAATAAACATAATTTTAAGATTTTTACAAAAGTATAAATTTTTTTTTTATACTTAGCGTAAGTTTAAAGTTATTAATATGAATTTGCAAAATACTATAACCGCTAGCACACTATCTCTCCCAAACTAACCCACAAATCTACCCTTGAAAAACGGGGTAGCTCGTTCGCAGTCTCCGACTGCGGATGCCTATTTGAGGGTCTCATGACCCCTCAGTATATTTCTCCCAAAGTGATGCCTATGGCAGTAGATTTCAAGGATAACAATCCCGTTTAAGGTGCAGCGCACCGTAATATCTCGGTGCGCTGCACCTTAAACGAGCCTCT
>JAYUUR010000120.1:0-5828 GCA_043754475.1 Saprospiraceae bacterium
TTTTTTCTTAATTTTGCATAAATAAGTAGTAAAATTATCCCATAGGGATTCCTTTGGAATAAACTATGAATAGACTATCCCTCAATAGGGATGAATTATAAATAAAATATGTCAGAAAAAATTGTACAATCATCTGAAAACAGTTTGAGCAAAAAAGATATTTGGACTCCGCTTTTATTATCCACTATGGTGGTTGTGGGCATTGTCGTCGGTTTAAAATTAAAAAATGAACCGCTCGTCACAGTCGCTCCTAAAGAGATAGATACCAAATCAGAAGCGGATGAAATACTCGGACAAGGTAGGATGGAAGAAATATTGCGCTACGTAGATGCCAAATATGTGGACGGTGTGAGCGATAAAATCCTCGTGGATAAAGCCATCAACAATCTTTTGCAGCAGCTCGATCCTCACTCGGTCTATATTCCCGCCGATGCTCTTAAAGATGTGAGTGAAGACCTTGAGGGCGAATTTGAAGGCGTTGGGATAGAAACGATTATTATTGATGATACTATTAATATTATTACCCCCCTCAGTAATAGCCCTGCCGCTACTGCTGGTTTGATGTCGGGTGATAAAATATTAAGTATCGGAGATTCTTCTGCTATTGGTAAAGATAAACGCTGGTTTAATACGAAACTTAGAGGTAAAAAAGGGACGACTTTGAAACTTTCAATACTGAGGGACAACGAAAGCCGCCCTAAAATTATAAACGTCACGCGCGATAAAGTGCCTGTGCATTCTGTAGATGTGGCTACCGTTTTGGATGATCAAACAGGCTATATAAAAATCAGCCGATTCAGTGCAAATACGACTAAAGAGTTCATTTTAGGATTAGAAAAATTGGTTGAAAAGCAAGGCAAAAAGGATTTAATCATTGACCTTCGACAAAATCCGGGCGGCTATTTGGATAAAGCAGTGGATGTTTTATCTCAACTTTTTAAAGATAAAGATAAATTATTGGTTTATACAAAAGGACGCACTGTGCATCGCAACGAATATAAAACCAATGGTAGAAGCCGCTATGAAGTAGGCAAAGTAGCCATTTTGATTGATGAAGGCTCGGCTTCTGCCAGTGAAATAGTGGCTGGAGCAGTTCAAGATTGGGATAGAGGCGTTATAGTCGGGCGGCGTTCCTTTGGAAAGGGACTTGTTCAAGAGCCTTATTCTTTAAAAGATGGTTCAGAATTGCGGCTGACAGTGGCTCGTTATTTCACGCCAACGGGTAGAAGCATTCAAAAACCCTACAAAGACCAAACTAAAAAACAATATCAAAACGAAGACGACAATAGATTTGAGCGCGGCGAACTGACTATTGCAGATAGTATACATCAAACAGATTCAGCGCGTTTTTATACTGCAAGTGGGCGTTTGGTATATGGCGGCGGCGGTATTCAACCTGATCATTTTGTATCAATAGAAGCTATTTTTAAAAACGATTATTATATCCAACTCAAGCCTTGGATTCATGAATATGCTTATCGGTATTACTCTTTGTTTAGAAAAGATATTAAATTTACGGATTGGCAGGAATATCAACGTAATTTTCGCATCACTGATTTTGCTTTCAACGACTTTATTAAATATACTGAACGGCAAGGGGTTCAACGACAGTCTATTGAAATATCGAGTATTCGAGAACCCATTCGTAAGCAACTTAAAGCGCGTATTGCTCGATTGATTTACGGCGATGAAGGTTATTATGGTATTTTGAATGATAATGACCCCGTGATTGGTCGCGCTCTTGAGTTATTGAAACAGAAAAATCCGTTAGGTATTAAAAAAAATGCTAAAAAGCAATGAAATACTGAGGGGGTATTTTTCAATAAACCTTCTCTAATAAGTATTGTTTCAAAGTAAAACTATAATTTAAATGGTACTCGTTGACAATGAATTACTCGCCCAAATGACCACCGATAAAGGTCAAAATATTCTCGATATTTCGAGAAAAAAGCCTGTTTTAGCTATATTTTTAAGGCATTTTGGTTGTCAATTTTGCCGTGAATCAATGAATGATTTGTCAAAAATTCATCCTACTTTTATAGAACAAGGTATTGAACTGGTGTTCGTACACATGGCAGAAAATAAAATAGCAGATGATTATTTCAAAAAATTCAATCTGTTTAATGTACAACATATCAGCGACCCAACCTGTCATTTTTATGCGGCTTTTGGTCTCATAAAAGGTACTTTCACGCAGCTTTTTGGGCTTCAATCGTGGTTCAGAGGCTTCACTCTTCAATCCAAATTTGGCAACGAAATGGGTAATCACTTAGGCGATAGCTTTCAAATGCCTGGTGCTTTTATGATTATGAATGGCGAAATAAAAGATAGTTTTATCAATAAATCAGTCGCTGATAGACCTGATTATACCAAATTAATGCACTGTTGTATCATACATTGAAATATAAAAATATAAAACATGTATTCTAATATTAACCCTTTCTTAATTCTATCGGCATACCCGAAACGGCTGTAATTATCTTATTTTTTTCAGTTAGAAACTCACCTTTTTTAATGTCCCATTCTATTCGGATTCGTTAAGGTGCAGCGCACCGAAACCTAATAATATTTCGGTGCGCTGCACCTTACGAACTATACTTTAGCGGTATTGTGTTTGATTTTTTAAATTTATTAATAACACGCAGCGTTTGATTAGCATCATTGCGTAAAGGATTAAAAGTTATTTATTTAAATTAAACAATCATTAAAATGAAAAAATTATTTTTATTTATTACCGTGATCAGTTTTACATTCTTGGTGGCTTGCGAAAAAGAAAGCAACGAAAACAACATAGATATTGCCTCATTGCCCGCTGCTATTACTAATTACATCAATACAAACTATGCCGGTTATTCGATTGATGAAGCCCAAAAAGATACGCTTTGCGATGGCACAGCCGGTATTGAAGTTGAGTTAGAAAAACGCAATGCCGATGATATTACGCTCTTTTTCAGCAATGAAAATACGTTTATTTTAAAAGAAGAAGAGATAAAATACAACACATTGCCCACAGCCGTCCAAACTTTCTTTTCAAGCAATTATCCGAATTACAACTTACCAAAAGATGCCGATAAAATTACTTTAGCCAACGGCAATGTTCAATACGAAATAGACATTAAAGAGAAAACTACCAAAGTTGAAAAAGAAGTGATTACCAATGCTGACGGTACTTTGAAAATTTGCGAACGCTGATAGTTCTCCATTCGGTTCGATACGTTGGATTTTGATATTCCGCTTATAAGTCTTTCTTAGTGCCCCCCCTCAGTATTTGGAAAATACTGAGGGAGCTATCCTATTGCTTTAAATTTATAATAACAAACTAATGTCATTTATAAAATTAAATCTATCATGAAATCATTTCTATTATCATGTATAATCGCTTTATTTTTCTGTACTCAAAATATGGCGCAGACCAATGGAACAATTAAAGGAATTGTTATAGATGCCAAAACACAAAAGAGTATGGTCGGGGTTAATATTATCCTTGACAGTACTCAGATGGGTACAACAACGGATGCCAATGGAAATTTTACTATTTCCAATATAGAAAAAGGCAACTATAAATTGAAAATATCCTTTATTGGCTTCGAACCGAAACAGATAGACAGTTTAATAATAGGTGAGCAAACTGTTTTAGATATGGGTAAAATCTATCTGACGGAAGGCGCGATTACTTTGCGAGAAGTAACCGTTACGCCCGGTAGTTTTTCGATTTTGGGAACATCCAATTTATCGCGCCTAACGCTTTCGGGCGAAGACATTAAAAATATGTCGTGGGCAGAGGATATTACCCGCGCCGTAGCCCGCTTGCCAGGTGTATCTTCTACCGATTTTTCTTCAAAATTTACGATAAGAGGCGGTGAATCTGACGAAATTTTGATGACACTTGATGGCATGGAACTTTATGACCCTTTTCATCAACGCGATGTGAGTGGTGGACTTTTCAGCACAGTGGATATTCAAACCATTCAAGGCATTGATTTACTGACGGGTGGCTTTTCTGCTGAATATGGTAATCGTCAAAGTGGCGTTTTTAATATGAAAACCAAGCAAATTGCCGATGATGAACGGCATACTTCTATCGGGTTGAGTTTGATGAATGCGCGATTCTATACCGATGGTACTTTTGCAAAAAATAAAGGTTCTTACTTATTTTCTGCAAGACGAGGTATGTTAGATTTGATTTTTAAACTCGCTCGACCAGGGGAAAGCATTCCTTATTATTCCGATGCTTTGGCAAAAGTGTCGTATAAACTGACCGACAAGCATACTTTGTCCTTTCACACTTTGCGTGCCGATGACAAAACGAAACGCAGTGATATCTATCAAACGAATTATGACAGCAGCCATATTAAGTATGCCACCACAAACAGTTGGTTGACTTTGACCTCCTACTACACGCCCAAATTGTTTTCCCGAACCTTATTGTTTGCAGGTTTTAATGCCGAAGACCGCAACGGCTCTTATGAAAAAGACGAATATGGCGATGTCGGCTCTTTTCGCCTCACCGATAAAAGAAGCTATAATTTCTTTGGCTTGAAACAAGATTGGAATTGGGAGATTTCAGACCGTTTCGTTTTGAAAACGGGTTTCGATGTTCGGCGATTAAAAGCAGATTATGACTACTTCTATTTTTTAAAAGACATACGCATCAATAACCGCGATAGCTTGATTAACTCATATATCGCCGTTGATGTCACCACGAAACCTCTCAGTAATCAGATGAATGGCTATGTGTCGGGACGGTTTCAGGTCTTGCCTTCTTTGTTTATGGAAACAGGTTTGCGGTATGATTATACTTCGCATACCCAAGACAAATTATGGAGTCCGCGTATCAGTATGGCTTATGCCTTTTCCAAAAATACATTTTTACGTGCGGCTTGGGGTTATTATTATCAAACCCAGCTCATTAATAATTTAGATGCCAACCACAACGCCTCTAAGTTTAATCAAGCCGAATTATCAAAGCATTATGTCGTGGGTTTGGAGCATTTGTTCAAAAATGGCATTAGCCTACGCATGGAAACTTATTTTAAAGATATGCCGCGTATAAACCCCATTTATCAGAATTTGCGCGACCCACTGGAGGTATTTCCAGAGGCGCGAAACGATGTGATAAAAATCAATATCAACGGGACGACTGCAAAAGGCATCGAGTTATTTGTCAAATATGATAAGGGCAAAAAATTCTCTTGGTGGCTCAGTTATGCTTTGGCAAAGGCGGAAGATGATGTCAAAAGCATAGAATTTGACGGCTTGTTCACGGCAAGGACAGGTAAAGTTCCGCGCAATACCAGTCAGTTGCATACCATTTATGCCGATGTCAATTATCGCCCAAATCAGAAATGGCATTTTAGCTTGTCAGGACAGCTCTATACAGGTTGGCACCGGACGAACTATCATTACAATACGCGAACTATGCCCGATGGTCGGCTGCTATTTTATCCCGTCCATGAGTTGTATAATGGCGTGGCTTATCCCGTCTATCATCGTGTGGACTTGCGGGTAAACCGTCATTTTCAAATAAAGAAAGGGAAAATCTCTACTTATTTGCACATCATCAATCTGTACAATCAGAAAAACCTCCGAAAATATGATTTGAATGCAACGCATCTGGATACTGACGAATTGATTCCTGACGGCAAAGGCGGTTACATAACACCGCGTGGCGATAAATACTGGTTTGGGATTACGCCTGTTATAGGGGTGAATTGGGAATTTTGAATTTTGAAATTTGGTTTTACTGGGGCAAAGCACATAAATAAAAGGTTGGATTTACAAATTTCCGTTGGTAGCCTTGCTATCTTACAAAAACAAAAAATACTTAT
>JAYUUR010000121.1:0-17554 GCA_043754475.1 Saprospiraceae bacterium
GAATAAACTTCTTTTTTCTTATATTTTTGAAAATCAAAATCAAAAAACATTTGCTTATCCTCACTCCAACAATAGCGCATCAAAGCCTCTCGTCTCTTAGAGGCTAATTTTTCATAATTGGCTGCTTCATCCATTTTTTTCTCTAATATTTTACCTTTCATAATCACCGTTTCAAGGTTGTAAAGCAAAGCATTGAGGTCAATAGGCACAATATCAGTGGTTTGAATGGTCGAAAAATCTTTTCCATTTCCTAACCAACGACTCGAAAAATCCCAACCAGATTCTGAACTGGCTCGAATATGCCGATAAGCTAATTTTAATTCTTGACCACTTTTTTTCGCAGCCGTTAAGTCCTCTTTATAAAACTCAGGACGTGGTTTATCTTTATCATCATAATAGCGATTGATGGTATTGCCATCCATCCAAACGACACGGCGTTTGGAAGATGAGTTTTTCTGCCCCTCAGTAGGTTTACCATCCATCCAAAATTGATACTCTTTTTCAAGTTGTGATAAATATTTTTTATATACGTCATCGCCTTTGTACTCTGCCAAAAGCTGAACCATACACGCAAAGAAGGGTGGTTGAGAGCGAGATAAATAATATGTTCGATTACCAAAAGGCACATACCCCTCAGTATTTATGAGGAATGCAAAGTTATTGACCATATTTTCAACCATATCCATCCGCCCAGCAGCTTGTAAACCAAGCATTGTGAAATAAGAGTCCCAATAGTTGACATTCGTTGCTCGTCCGTCTTTTATAACATATGGATTGGGCAAGGGCAACAAAGTACCTGAAAACACCGTATCAGGTGAGTGCGTCAAAGCTAAAAGTAGCTCTTCCATGTGCTTTTCAGCCGATTCATAAGTATTAGGCTTATAGTTGTATGAATTTTGTTTAGGAAGTGTAAAGTATTGATTAACAAAGTATTGTAAATTGAAATCAGATTTTTTACGCTCCAACTCGTAAGCTGCCAATATACTATCGGATGACATAATGGGCGTACAATCAACAAAAGTTTTTGAATCAGGAAAAATACTTTTCAACTGAACAGAATCGAACAGCGAACCGTATATATCTTCTGGACTATGAAGCGTGTTAGGGTCGCGAATACTGAGGGGGGTATTTGAGTTAGAATTGTCTTTTGAATTAGACTGTTTGCAGCCCAAAACGAAAGTTAAAAAAAGGAACAAAAAGTTAATTTTTCTCATAATTATTTTATAAAAAGTTGATACTAAAAACCTTACGGATATAAATTTTGATAATTTGAATTATTTTTATCAGTAAAAATATTAAACTATTTTAACAAAAGTACAAATTACCACTTGTATTTATGAATCAAAGCTATTACCTTTGTTAAAAATGTGTTAGAAACGGTTGAGCCGGTTAGTTAGTGTAGGTCTTACCTTTTGTTAGCTTCTTCGAGTTTCGCTCCTTCCAATTCGTTCATTTTTAACTACCTATGTATTTGTATTTTCATTATTTTTTTCATTATTTAATTTTTTTCAATGAATATTTTTGTTGCAAAGCTTAATTTCAGCACTCGTAGCGAGGGGCTGCAAGAAGTGTTCGAACGCTTCGGCGAAGTAGAATCAGCTAATGTTATTATGGACCGTGAAACCGGTCGCTCTAAAGGTTTTGGCTTCGTAGAAATGCCTAACGATGCAGAAGGTCAAGCAGCTATCCAAGCCCTTGATGGTACTGAATTAGACGGTAGCACTATGGTCGTTAAGAAAGCTGAACCCCGTGAAAACCGCAGCGGCGGTGGCAACAGTGGCGGCGGCGGCGGATTCAAGAAATTTGACAACAATAACAGCAGCAGACGCTCTTTCGATAAACCACAACGCCGCGATGATCGCTGGAATCGTGATTATTAATCGCCTCTTCTGTCATTAAAGCAAAAAGCCGATACCTCTCAGTATCGGCTTTCTTTTTATGTTAAATGCATAAAGAATTGATAATCAACGTCTTGTAAATTTATCATTTATCATTCATCATTTACTCAAAATATCCAAGCCGTTTGAAATGTCAAATAATGTCCTTTCAAATTGGGTAATCCTCCTGCCAATGGTTCGTTGATATATTTTTCATAATTAAAAAGTCGCGCCAGTGATTTGGCAATTCGCATTGAAAAACCCCAATGCCGAGTCGCATTATAATTAATACCAGCCATAAAGCTAACATCGTTCGTACTAAATTTATCTAATACTGCCGCATGTGTAAAATTCCGACTCGATGTAGCTTTGAACAAACGCCCGTAAGAAACACCTGCGGAGAAGGATGCTTTATAAAATTCCACCCCATCGCTACCTGCCTTTTTCCAATCTCGAATATTGAGTAAAACGGGCACTTCCAAATAATTCAATGTACATGAGCGCGTGATTGGCGATTCGTTTTCAGTCGTGCGGCTACCCCGTTGGCTGTATAAAATTTCGGTGGATAATTCCAATCGTCCGCCTAATTCTATCAGCACTCTAAGCCCTGTATTCAAGCCTACTTTATGATAACCTGCCGCTGCGTCGCCGTCTAATTGCGCTGCATTAAATCCTGCAACTACGCCGCCTCGGAAGCGACTTTGAGCTTGCAAGTCATTGATAATTAATAAGTTAGTAAAAATAATTAAACAAATTGTTTTTAAATTTAGGCTATTCATTCCTTCAAATTTTTAGTAAAATTACGTAAATTTTGACTACGAATTTTAATAAGCATTTAAAACTTTAATCCACCTGACACATACCACGTGCGCCCATCCGCAGGCAACAAGCCGGGTCCGGGATAGCCGCCCGAACGGCGTGTGAAATAACGAGCATCGGTCAAATTATTGATTCCTGCTTTTACATTATAATGCTTTAAAAACTTAAAACTGGCTGAAATATCCTGTACTTTATAAGCTGGAATCAAGCCCGTTGTGGCAGCAACATTGGCTTTAACAGTATTCGTAGCATCTGCATAAGCCTCACCTACGTTGCTCATTTGCCACGTTAAAGAGAAGCTCTTTTTAGCGTAAGTAGCTCCAAAACGGTGAATATACTGAGGGGCGTTCTCTACTTGTTTATTTTTCAAATTGCCTTCCATTATTTGACCATTCACAACACTGGTGGTTTTAAAATCTTGATATTTGGCATTTATGAAACTCATAGAAGCGAAAAAACTCAAATTTCCTAAGGGCGATTGAGGAGCAAAAGCGGCAATCGGATCAACTTCAGCGTAGCCTTCAAAGCCTTTTGAAATGCTTTGACCTAAATTGGTTCTATATTGATATGTTTTATTGGCA
Source organism: Saprospiraceae bacterium (assembly GCA_043754475.1). GTDB lineage: Bacteria > Bacteroidota > Bacteroidia > Chitinophagales > Saprospiraceae > JAAFJT01. The sequence continues at coordinate 3,278 of JAYUUR010000121.1, forward strand.
GCATCCAATTGCGTAATTGTGCCGATGCGATTGTTATAATTAACATAGAAATAATCCACATCAAAATTCAACCAAGTACCGACTTTACCACGATAACCCAAATCGAAATTGTAGCCTTGAGCATCTTTCAAATCCGAATCAATCACATCCGTTGTGGAAGGTGGCGTCAAATCGGAATACAAAACAGGGCGGTAGGCTTGAGAAATATTGCTATAAATTTCCGTTTGTTTAGTCGGGTGAAATTCCAAACCACCACCGAAAATAACAAAATTGCGAGTACGTTTCAAGTCTGTGATGCGGTTTTCACTACCATCAGTTTTGTAGCTCAATCGTCCATCAGAATTAGTAGAAATATTCTCAAAACGAACGCCGCCGGTGAAAAGCAACCTGTCCGTCACATGGATAATATGCTCAGTAAAAGCGGCGAAATTTTGATTGATAAAATGTAAATCAGTTGGATAATTTGCTTCTGAGAGTGTTGTATTAAATTCTGTTCCTGTATCGCCTTTGCCTTTTTGTTGACGATGCGTATTGCCATTGAAATAGCGAAGTCCGCTTGAAAAAGTCTGTTTTCTCTTGAAAAGTGTATAATTTTTTAAGAATCGAACTTCTGAACCAATATTTTTATAAAAATCACGGTCAATTTGACGATTGGTACTGAGGGGGTCTTGATTATTAATAGCACTCACAAAACCAATGCTACTGCGCTCACCTACAGTGCCAAAAGTCTTAAAACTAAGTTTAGCATTTTCATTAAAAATATACTCCGCCGTCAATGCTGGAACCAGCCACGGCGTACTAAACCAATTACGACCACGAAGGCTTTGTCGGGCATCTACATTAAAAAGAGAATCCGTCAAGCCACCCGCTTGTTGACTTTTATAGGTCATATAAGTAACTTCAAAACCGAGTTTGAATTTATTGCTCAAAGCATAATTGGCTTCAACGTGCGCGTGGTCGGTATTGAAATAACTGTTTTGACGCCAGCCATCACCTATTCGTTTTTGATAATACGCGGTATAGCTCAATCGCCCCTCAGTGCCGCCGAGATAATTGAATGTGCTGAAAAGACCATTATTACCGACTGTATTTTGGGATTCAAAGGTAAAACGCTTAGAAATATCTGGTTTTCTCAAGACATAATTGAGCAAGCCCCCGAATTGAGGTCCGAATTGCAAAGATGAAGCCCCTCTTACGATTTCGATGTGGTCAACAACTTCCATCGGTGGATTGTAGTAAGCTTCAGGATACCCCATGGGGTCAGGCGTGATGTCATAGCCATTCATGCGTACGTTAAATTCCCATGAGCGATTTGGGCTTAAACCCCTCGAAGCTAAACCAGGTTGAATGCCAGAACCATCGCTTTCCCAGATATGAATGCCCGGAATCCGACCAAAAATCTGACGTGTATTATTCATCGCCAAGTTGGCATCAATGCGGTCTAAACGAATAACTTCATTCTTTTTTGTAGCATTTATGGTATAATCGCTGACTTCTGCCATGTGGTCATTGCCGCGCACACCTTTATTAAAAACGACATGCAGTGTCTGCAATGACAAATCATTTTCAGCTAATTGAAAATCAATCACCGTTGTTTGACCCCTCAGTATATCCACCGTTTTTTCTTGAATTTGACTCCCTAAACTCGAAACGACAAGCGTATAAGTGCCAATTTCGACGTTTTTCAAGGTGAATTCCCCTTGCTCATTGGTGGCAACGCCCCGAACCGTTCCTTTCAAAACGACGCTTGCCCCAATGATTGGCTGTTGCTTCGAGTCTAATACTTTTCCTGAAATAGAGCCAGTTTCAACATTTGGATTATAAGCAAGAAGATTGGAAAAAATAAAAAAGGATAAAATTAAGATTCGATAATTGAGTTTCATTTTATAAATTATTTAGATTAAATAAAAATAACGGTGCAAAAGTAATGACCTCTTCCACTTTTACAAACAATTTTGAATGTTATTTTTAATCAATCTAAATAATTTTGTTTTATGTGCAAATAGCTGGTTATTACTACTCATAGTGCCGAATACATTTTATGCGAATTACGGGTTAGCACAACATTGGCTTATTAATCCTCAATGGCTCAGTAAGCCTTAAATCTCTACCACATCTTCCGCCGTTTTTTTAACCGCTTCATTTTTACCCATTTTATCCTTTATCCACCACCTTATCAACAGCGGATTGATAAAAAGGTCGCTTGCCAAAGCGGTTATGAGGGTGACTGCTATCAATTTACCCACCGTGACTGAGGGGGGATGAATGCTGAAAATCATCACTAAAAAGCCTGAAAATAAAATAATAGTGGTCAGGAAAACGGGTTTGCCGGTTTCTATGAGTGTGGTGTGGAGGGCTGTATCAACAGATTCCCCTTTTCTTCGATTAATGTTGAAACTGCTCAAAAAATGTATAGTATCGTCAATTGAAATACCGAAAACGACCGTAAAAATCATCGAAATACCCGCGTCCAAATCCACTCCTAAAAAGCCTATCAACGCGCCTGCAAACACCAATGGAAAGAGATTCGGAATCAGAAAAATGATAATCATTCGCACATTCCTCAGCATCAGACCCATAATCAGCGCAATCAAACCGATTTCCCAAGCCAATCCTTCAAGCAAATCATCGCGAACGTATTGGGCATTTTTATCAATAATATAGCCGGTTCCTGTTCGTTTGAACGTCGCTACTGAGGGGTCGGTATTGGCAACGATCCAAGCATCGACGCGGTCGCCGACAGCCATCACCGAATCAGCTCCCAAATCCAAAATACGGGTAGCAATGCGGGCTTTCGAGCCATCTTTTGACAATAAAATATTAGTGGCAGATTTTGGTAGATTTTCTGCAAGTTGTTGATATTCAATGAATTGTGCGGAGTCTTTAGGCATTCGGTAAGCATCGGCGCGATTGCCATAAGTCATTTGGTTGAGGCTTTTATAAATCATCGTCGGTGCACTGATGGAGCGAATGGATGGTATAGATTTCAAATAATTTTCAACTGTATCTATTTGTTTCATCACTTCAAAACCATCTGCCCGCTGTCCATTTTGAGCAAACACAGCATATTCTAAAGGGCGGAATCCTGAGAATACTTTTTCAAAAAAGAAAAAATCCTCCGTTACTTTTTGACCTAACGGCATATTATCTTCAATGCTGTAATTGGTTTTTATTTTCGAAATACCATAAATACACACCAATAAAACACTGCAAGCCACCAGCGTAATCAGCCGCGTGCGGTGCTTCGTCACTTCATAAACCCATTGCATAATCCGCTCCACGCGCGTAGTGCCCCCCCTCAGTAAAATGAGGTCATCGGCTGTAAAAAATGATAAAACGGCAGTTGTCAGCAGTAAAACAGTGAAATAAGCAGTCATAACCCCCACGGCAGCGTTGATACCAAACTCCTGAATCGGGATAATTCTACTGGTCACGAGGGTCGCAAAACCGACCGCCGTTGTGATTGCCGTCATAAAAGTTGCCAAGCCAATTTCCTTCATCGTAATCAAAATTGCCTCGTTTTGCGAATGCCCTCGTCGCAATTCATCTATATATTTTGACATCATGTGAATGACATCCGATGTGCCGATGATGACCATCAAAACGGGATACAAAGCTGCCATTGCGCTCAATTGCCTACCCCAAGCCCCTAAAATACCTAAAAATAAGAGCATCGCTAAGCCAATCGAACCCAATGCGATGATGACGCTCCACTTTCTCCTGAAAATCAAAGTCATAATAATACCTACCAAAAGGGCTGCGATGAGCGTCGAAACCGCCACCTCGCGTTTCTCCATCCACACCAATTCTTTTTGAAAATTGGCGCGCCCTAAATAATGATAATTTTGAAAATTGAAGGGTTTTATCAATGAATCCAAGCCGCTCATCAGCACGTCGGATTCTTCAAGCGTCAGTTTATCCTTTGTTTTTAACAATAAAACGAGTGCAGTCCCATCTTCAGAAATGAGATTGCGAACAAAACGCTCATCTTTCAAGACCTTTGCTCTGTCCGTTTCATAAAAAGTAGAATCGTCAATATGAATAACTGGAATGCCCGTGATGCCGAAAAGCGTCTTGATGGGGAGTTGAACTTTGGTCAAAGATTGCGCTTGCGTGACGTAAGGCAAATCCGAAGACTTTGTCGTCAAGCTATCAAATTTTGTTAAAAAATCTTGATTAAATACCCCCTCATTCGGCACTGAACGCTCGACGCCTACGAGTAAAAAATTATCGTCGGATTCAAATTCGGTTATAAATTTTTGAAAAAATATCAAATCAGGATCGCCTTGTGGGAAAAACTGTTCAAAATCGAAGGAAAAACGCAGCGTCGTGACGAAATAAATAGCACCTGCAATCAAAATAGCGAAGAGCGAAAAAACGATTTGGCGGTAGCGGAGGAAGTTGAAGGACATAGATTTTTTCAGTTTAAAATAGATGACTTTTAAAGGATTTCAAGTGGAAATAGTTTTTGAAATACTCGTAAATTTTATGCACACTCGGCTATTCATCATTTATCATTCATCATTCATCATTACTTGTGCTACATTTGCCAAATTTTTGAAATGAAATTACATCCAGTTCTCATCAATGCCGTAGCGGACGCACTCACCGATATTTTCCAACAGGGCAAATATGCGGATAAAGTCGTTGAGCAATTACTCAAATCCAACTCGAAATGGGGCAGCCGCGACCGCGCTTTTATCGCCGAAACCACCTACGAATGTGTCCGTTGGTTCAGATTGTACTCTCTACTCAGAGGTGGTGATTTCGACATTCCCAATTTTATCAAAAAGGATTTTATAGACATTATAGGTGTTTGTTTAACTTTAAAAACCAGAGAAAGCCTTGATTACAAGGACTTTAAACATTTAGATTATTCAAATTTAAAGACTCAACTTGATAATATTTCTGAAAGAAAAATAAAATATTCGATCCCCGATTGGATGGACGAAGTGGGTGAAAAAGAATTGGGTGCAGAAAAATGGGCAGCAGAATTAGAGGCGTTAAATAAGCCGGCTGATGTGGTTTTAAGATGTAATACTTTGAAAATCAAGGTGTTAGATTTAAAGAAAAAATTGAATGATATTAATATTGAAACGGGAGACACACCCCTCAGTACAGAAGCATTGATTCTCAGAAAACGCACCAATGTTTTTTCAACAGAACTTTTCAAGAAAGGGCTTTTCGAAGTTCAAGACGCGGGCAGTCAATTGATAGCACCATTTTTACAAGCAGAATCGGATATGCGAGTGATAGACGCTTGCGCGGGTGCAGGGGGCAAATCGCTGCATTTAGCCACCTTGATGCAGAACAAAGGGAGCATTATTTCGATGGATACTGAGGGGCGTAAATTGGAAGAGTTGCGTAAGCGCGCGCAACGGAATGGCATCAATATTATCGAAACTCGGACGATTGAGTCTGATAAAGTCATCAACCGTTTGCACGATTCGGCTGACCGTTTGTTGCTCGATGTACCTTGCTCGGGTTTGGGTGTGCTGCGGCGCAATCCTGATGCTAAGTGGAAATTATCGCTTGAGTTTCTTAACGAAATACGCCTTTTACAAGCAAAAATCCTTCAAAACTATTCAAAAATGGTCAAAATAGGTGGGAAAATGGTGTATGCTACGTGCAGTATTTTACCTTCAGAAAATGAAAATCAAGTCGCTACTTTTTTAGAAAATAATCCAAATTGGAAAAAAATGGAGGAGAAAAAAGTCTCTCCTGCTGAAAATGGCTTCGATGGCTTCTATATGTCGCTTTTAGAACGTTTGTTCTAATTTTTTTTTTAATAAAAAGAATGGAAACATCTACTTTTGCTCTCCGTTTTACCAATTAAAATTATCAAACGCAATTATGAAAGTCTTAAAATTCGGCGGCTCATCAGTTGCCAAACCTGAGCGCATACAGGGTATTATTAGCATTCTCAAAAAATATCAAGATAGAAATGACCGCTTTACGGTGGTTTTTTCAGCATTTGGCGGTGTCACCGACTCGCTTTTGGATATGGCAGCCAAAGCTGAAGCAGCAGACATCAGCTATATGGTGGCTTACGAACAGTTCAAAACGCGCCATCTCGAAGCCGCTCAAGCCCTCGTTTCTACCGAAAGATTCAAGCAAATCAAGACGCATTTGCTTCAAAATTGCGAAGATTTGCTGGGTGTACTGAGGGGTATCTACTTGATTCGGGAGGTTTCTCCGCGCACGTCCGATTATGTTGTGAGCTTTGGCGAGCGCATGTCTGCTTTTATTATTGCTCATGCTTTGGATGAATCAGGTGTGCCGGCGGAGTTTCTCGATGCTCGAAAAGTAGTGAAAACGGATAAGCATTTTGGCGCAGCAAAGGTCGATTTTGAAGTCAGTGACGTATTAATTGCCGATTATTACGCCAAACATGCTGATAAAGTGCAAATTGTAACGGGTTTTATAGGTTCGGCAAAAGGCAGCAATAAAGATACTGACTTTGGTTTGACTACTACGCTTGGACGTGGTGGCTCGGATTATACAGCCGCAATTATTGCCGCAGGACTCAATGCAGAAGTGATTGAAATATGGACAGACGTGGATGGCGTTTTGACAGCCGATCCTCGCAAAGTAAAAAAAGCCTTCACGATTCCGACAATGACATACGCGGAGGCGATGGAAATGAGTCATTTTGGCGCAAAAGTGATTTATCCGCCTACACTTGTGCCCGCTTTGAAGAAGAATATTCCCCTTTATATCAAAAATACTTTTAATCCTGATTTTATTGGAACTTTCATTTCTACTGAAAAAAATCCAACGGGTCATGCAGTACAAGGCATTGCTTCTATTTCAAATGTGTCGCTTTTGACGCTTTCGGGCAGTGGTTTGTTTGGTGTGCCAGGCGTAGCAGGGCGATTGTTTAGTGCTTTGGCAACAGGTGGTGTGAATGTGATTTTGATTACGCAAGGGTCTTCGGAGTCGAGTATCAGCTTTGCCGTTCAGCCGACGGATATGAATAAAGCGCGTCGAGTCGTAGAAAAAGCCTTTGAATATGAGTTGAAAAATGAATCAGTTGCCCCCCTCAGTATAGAAGCCGATTTGGCAGTAGTGGCGATTGTCGGAGAAAATATGCGTTTCCGCCCGGGCATAGCAGGCACTATGTTTCAATCTTTGGGAAAAAACGGGGTGAATTGCGTGGCGATTGCTCAAGGGTCTTCGGAGTTAAATATTTCAGTCGTAATTCCTCGCAGCGATGAGGCGAAGGCTTTGAACGCTTTGCACGAAGGTTTTTTCCTTTCGGATACCCAAACGCTCAATATTTTTATGACGGGTGTCGGCTTAATCGGCAGCACTTTATTGAAACAAATAGCCGCACAAGCGGCATTTTTGAAAGATAATCGCTCGATGGAAATCAAAGTCATTGGCTTATCCAATAGCCGTAAAATGTTATTTGATGAAAAAGGTATATCTTTAAAAGATTGGAAATCAACACTTTTGGAAGAAGGCGAAGAAGCGACCCCCTCAGTATTTGCTTCAAAAATGAAGAGACTGAACTTGCCGAATACCATTTTTATTGACTGTACAGCCAACGCAGATGTAGCAAAATTATATGAAGGCATTTTGGAAGAATCCATCTCTATTTCAACGCCAAATAAAATTGCTAACTCAGGCAGTTATGCCCATTATCAGAAACTCAAAGCTGTTGCTCGTAAGCGTGGCGTGAAGTTTTTATACGAAACGAATGTTGGCGCAGGCTTACCTGTCATCTCTACTTTGACGGATTTGATTAATTCAGGCGATCAAATTCTTAAAATTGAAGGCGTTTTAAGTGGTTCGCTCTCATTTATTTTCAATAATTTTAAAGAAGGTACTTCATTTTCTGACATCGTCAAGCAAGCACGTGAATTGGGCTATACCGAACCTGACCCACGCATAGATTTGATGGGCATAGATGTTCGACGCAAATTAGTGATACTTGCGCGTGAAAGCGGCTTGGCATTGGAGGAATCGGAAGTAAAAATTGAGAATTTTTTACCTCAATCTTGCGTAGATGCGCCTACAGTGGAGGCTTTCTTCGAAAATTTAGTAAAAGAAGACGATTATTTTACAAAATTAATGGGTGATGCTCAGGAGAGTGCATTACGGATGATTGCGAAAATTGAAAATAATAAAGCGACCATCGGTTTGCAAAAAGTAGATACTCAAAACCCATTTTTTCAACTGAGCGGCTCGGATAATATGATTGTTTTTACGACTGAAAGGTATAAAGAACGCCCTTTGGTGGTGCGTGGTCCGGGCGCAGGTGCAGAGGTGACGGCTGCGGGTGTATTTGCGGAGATTATTACGATTGGGAATTATTTGTCGTAGATAAGCAGATAAATAATTGATAATCAATATTTTAGGTAAAACTAATTGGCTTCTAAAATAAAATTACCATCAATGCCAAGTTTTGAGTGTAATTTTTTAGCAAATTCTAAATTAATTTTTCTTTTACCATTTAAATATTCAGAAACACGGGCAGTTTCGACATCTAACAATACTGCTAAGTCTTTCCGTTTAAGTTTCATTTCATACATTTTTAGTTCTACCATTCCTGCTAACGTTTTTGGAACTGGAAATTGATAATATAATTTTTCGTAAGCTTCAATAGCTTCAGCTAAGGCTCTTGCTTTTGATTGCATTTCCGCATCATCGCCCATTTCAACAAGCATTCTATCCATTTCGATAAATGCTTTTTTGTATTCTATTTCGTTCTCGATTATCATGGCTTATATTCAATTGTTTTTACGTTAATTTTATCATATTCGGCATGAGTGCCTATAAATTTTATATAAACAGTCCGGATTCTAAAAACTACAGCAGCGACAAGACGATAATGATTGCCTTTGATATTAAAAACAAATCTTTCATTTCCGACATAATCGGCTGAGTTAAAAGTATTTTTGACATCATTTACATTAGCCCAATCTGCCTGAGTCACTATGTCGTTCCATTCCATAAGCGGAACGGTTGTAGAGGGATGTTTGTCCGCAAACCTTGTTAAAGCTGATTTTGCAATAATGACCATTTGCAAAAATAAAAATAAAATTACAATAAATGCAATTTTTTTTCAATTAATGTAAATTTTGATAAAATTATTGCTACATTTACTCTACCACAAAGCTGCGGTCTGCATAAAAAAATTGACCTCTTTTTTGAATGGTCACAGTCAAGGTGAAGTTATCGCCAGCTTTCAATTTTTTGACTAATTTTTGCATATCTTCATTGATAACGCCGTTGCTATGAGCATCTGCATATTTTCCTGCTCGCTCACGTTCAAATATTAACTCATTGATTTCCAATAAGTTACCCATTTCATCTCTCACTGTTAAAGGCAGCGCAAGCGTTTTAGTGAGTTCATCTTTTGATATTTTATTGCCCTTGATATTACCCCAATTGATTTGAAAACCGTTGGCAAATTCCGCATCATTTTTTTCAGTGAAGCGAATCGGTAGTGTCATTTTCACTTTTACAGGTCTGCCATTCAATAGCGCGGGTTCCATGTCGGGAATACTTTTTACCACTTTCAAAGCGGCTTCATCTTGCGGTTTTTCAAGACCCCTCAGTATAGTAGCGTTTTCAATCTTGCCATTTTCATTGATAAAAAAAGTGACATATACCGCGCCTGTAATGTCCGATTTAGGCATTTCAAGGTGAGTGGAAATAAAAGCAATCAAAGCCTGATTGGAGCAATTTCGTTTTTCCATTGTGCCAGCCATCATTTTTTCGCAACCTTTGAAATAAGGCATTTGATCGGCTTGTGTGTAGAGCGTATCTTGGGCTTGTAATGTAACTGACAAACACATAAAAATGCTCATCAAAATACTGTATATATTTTCTCGAAACATCATAATTATTTAATTGTAAATGATTGATTATCAATTAATTGTAATAAAAAATTGAAATTATTACATGAAAAAAATCTAAAATAGGAAGATGCAAAAATTTTGCCACCCCTCAGTATCCTGAGGTTTTAGTCTTATTTTAACTTAATTTTTTTACATTGCAAAGTAAAAAGACTTTGAATGAAATTCCCATTTTTTAAAATAATCGTTTTTTTGACGCCGCTTATGGCATCCTGTCAAACGCTGAATGTCCGCACTGTCGCGCCCTTGCCTTCAATCGTTAGGGAAAGTTCGGGCGTGGTTGCAGACTCCGGCAATCGTTTTTGGACGCACAATGATAGCGGTGGCGAACCTGTTTTGTATCAATTTGATTCGACGGGCGCACTCCTCAAAACCATCCGAATTAGTAATGCTACTAATAATGATTGGGAAGAAATCCAGTTGGATGCGAACGGCAATCTCTATATCGGCGATTTTGGGAATAACAGTCAGAATAGAACTAACTTATTGATTTACAAAGTTTTAAACTTTAAAAATAAAACGCAAGACTCTGTTTTGACGGCTGAAAAAATTGAATTTAACTACGACAATCAAACGGCTTTTCCACCCGCCGATTCTTTGAAACATTTCGACGCGGAGGCGATGCTGGCTACGCCGGATTCTATATATATTTTTACAAAAGATTTTGATACACAACCTTATAGCGGTAAAACTTGGATTTATCGCTTGCCCAATGTAGTGGGGAAACATACGGCAAAATTAGTAGGCATTTTAGAAACGGACAATTCTTGGAAATTCAGAGGGGCGATTACGGCGGCGGCTAAGAGCGGGGATGGCAAAGTGGTGCTGATGACATATTTAAAACTTTTTGTTTTTACGAATTTTGTGGGTAGAGAATTTTGGCGCGGACGCGTTAAAGCATTGGATTTCAATGTGTTAGAAACAGCGCAACGCGAAGCATTGACATTTTTACCCAATGATAATTGCCGAATTTTTATCACTTCCGAAGAAGCACGCGGCATTGGTGGCAATCTTTCAAGCATCAATCTTTGCGATTATTTGACTAAAAATCAAGACTTGACAGCGTCTGAACCGCTTGTAAAAATATATCCGACCCCCTCAGTATCCGACCTTTTTTTTGAGATTTCAAGCAGTTTCATAGATGATTTTTACCTCAAAATATTCAACACAAGCGGTCATGAAATTTTTAATAAACAAATTCCAATGGGCGAAAATAAAATTTTATTAGAAAACAGCCTTTTTCCAAGTGGCGGCATGTACTTTTACCGACTTTTTCAAAAAAATAATATGCCTGTGAAAATAGGGAAAATTATTATTGTAAAATAAATTTTATGATTTTCAGCGATAAAAAAATATTAGAAAGTATTGCCAACGGCGAAATCAAAATTGAGCCTTTCAGACCTGATTGCATGGGTACGAACTCCTACGATGTGCATTTGGGAAAATGGTTAGCGACCTACAACGATGCTGTTTTAGATGCCAAAAAGCACAACACCATTACCCATTTTGAGATTCCGACTGAGGGGTTTGTCTTGCAACCCGGCACGCTGTACTTAGGCGTGACGGAGGAATATACTGAGACCTTTAACGCTGTACCGTTCCTTGAAGGCAAGAGCAGTACGGGGCGTTTGGGCATCGATATTCATGCGACGGCAGGCAAAGGCGATGTGGGATTTTGCAATCATTGGACTTTAGAAATTTCGGCTGCCATGCCTGTCCGCATATACGCGGGTATGCCGATTGGTCAGTTGATTTATTTTCAAGTGGAAGGTGAAATTGAAAATTATTATCATAAAAAGCAAAATGCGAAGTACAATACTCGCTCGGATAAGCCTGTGGAAAGTATGATGTGGAAGAACAAATTTAAGCCTTAATACGCGCTTTGCTCAACCTTGAAGTCTTCAAAGTAGTGCCATTGGCATTGAGCAAACGGATAATATAAATACCGTCCGGCAAATCATTGACGTAATATTTAGTGCCATCGGTGACTTTGTAAGAGCGCATTTGACGACCAATAATGTTATAAATGACGACTTTTTCAACATTGCTATTATCCGAAATCATGAAATATTCAACCGCAGGATTCGGATAAATGCTAATATTCGTATCAGGCGTTTTCACTTCTTTTGCTTTGGGATTGCTTGAAAAAGTGAGTTTACTTATCACCGCATTGGCTTCATTTCCTTGTTCAAAAACTTTGATGTCTATGGTTGCCGCGCCGCTTTTTTTATCAGGTCGAATAAAAATATCGAGGTTAGTGGACGCTCCTGCAGCGAGTTCGATAAAGTCGAGAGGACTACCAGTTGCTGCCGACCAGCAATTGGTTTTATCACAAACGAGGCAATACCAGCCGTTGGTGATGGTAGAAAGTGAGCGTTGCCAAGTAAATTTTTTCGTCTGATTCGACGTATTTTTAATGGTTACACGACCTGTTACTTCAAACGAATCGGGATTGACCGCCATCTTAATATCTTGTGAAGAGATGGCAAGCGTCACTTGCGCATCCCCCCTCAGTATTGTTGTCAAAAAAATCAATAAGAGTAAAGAATATTTCATGAGTATAAATTTTCATTTTATTTGAATACAAAATTAAGAATTTCTAAAGATAAAACCCGACAAAATCGCTAAAAGTTGCCTCATGAAGGATTGTTAGCTGTTAAAATTTTATTAAAATTATCGAAAACTATTTTTTTCAAATTCGATAAATCCATATTCAGCACTTCCGCTGCCTTCTCATAAACGGCTTTAATGCTCATATCTATATCGTCGGTTTTAATCAAATCATTCAGAATCGTTTTATTTTGATGAAAACCATGAATAATGAGGGGGATACTTGGTTTTAGGCGTTTTTTGATACTTATTATTTCATTAAAAGCCTTCACGCAATGAATCACAACGGGCTTTGATATGGACTCTGCTAATCGAATTTGAGCTTCAAAAACCGTTGTTTGAAAGGCTAAATCCTCCCCTTTCAATCTATCAAAACCACACTCACCCAAAAAGATAACACTTTGATTATCAATAAGTATAAAAGGAATCATATCTAATTTGAAGTAAATGTCTTGATTTTATCGTAATTTTGCACCATGATTTCAGCAGAAGTAAAAATAAAGAAAGATATTCGGTTGCTTTCGAAGCAGCAACTCGAAGAAATCGTGATTGGCTTGGGCGATAAAAAATTCCGCGCCGGTCAGATATATGAGTGGCTGTGGAAACGGTCAGCCACGTCATTTGATGAAATGACGAACTTATCATTAGAGTTTCGTCAAAAATTGGAAGAAAACTTTAGCATCAATCCCATCACAGAGGACAAAATCCAAAGGAGTGCAGATGGGACAATTAATGGTCGCTACCGCTTGCATGATGGGCATTTGATAGAAGCCGTTTTGATTCCAGTGCCTTCTGAAGACCGTTATACGGTCTGTGTTTCTACGCAAGTCGGGTGCAGTTTGACGTGTACTTTTTGTGCAACAGGGCGTATGGGGCGCGTCCGTAATTTGGATGCGAGCGAGATATATGACCAAGTGGCGGCTATCAATCGACATTCGTTAGCCGTATTTGGGCATCCGTTGACCAATGTGGTTTATATGGGCATGGGCGAGCCGTTGCTCACGTATGCCAATGTTATGAAAAGTATTGAGCTATTGACTGAGGGGTTGCAAATTGCGCCTAAACGCATTACGGTTTCAACAGCGGGCATAGCCAAAATGATTCGGAAAGCAGCGGATGATAAGCCCAAATTCAATCTTGCGCTATCGCTTCACGCTGCGGATGATGTGAAACGCAATCAAATAATGCCCATCAATGAGCAAAATAATTTAGAGGCTTTGATAGATGCTTTGGATTATTTTTATCAAGCCACTAAAAAACGCATCACGTTTGAATACATCGCGTTTCAAAATTTTAATGATACACTTGAAGATGCCGCTAATTTGGTGAAAATATGCAAACGCATTCCTGCTTTGGTGAATATATTGGAGTACAATCCGATTGATAACGCCCCATTTTTGAAATCAGCGGACGAAAACATTAATAAATTTGCTAAATATTTGAGCGAGCATGGCGTTATTGTCACGGTTCGTAGAAGCCGAGGTAGAGATATTGATGCGGCTTGTGGTCAGTTGGCAAATAAGGGGTAAATGTTTTCAATATAAAATTTTGAATTTAGCTCAACTTGCAGCAAGTTTGAAACTCTGTCCTTTACCTACATCTTTTAACTCGTTGATTATCAATGAGTTAGCAAGAATCTATAAGGGGTTGTGTAATAAGTTTTTCAAGTTTTTTTGCCCAAATTATATTCTGTTTTTTAATATAACCTTGCGAGGGTTCAAAACCCTCGGAAGGTTATTTCGAAAAATTTAGAATTAAATTTGGTAGTTTTTTTCTATAAAGTAACTTTTAGACCTTATTA
>JAYUUR010000122.1:0-5819 GCA_043754475.1 Saprospiraceae bacterium
TTCTTTGATCTTTGTAGGAGAATAATGGATAAAATATTTCATAAATACCTCTTTTTGAATCATTTATATATTAATGATAAATACGTTCAGTAGCATAAATACAGATACTTGGAATATCAGCAACGATGATATTGAAAGTATTACGGTTTTGAAAGGTCCAACGGCTTCCGCTATTTATGGTTCGCGCGGTCAATTTGGGGCTATCCAAATCACAACTAAACGGGGTACTAAGGATAAAAGAGGCTTTTCTGTAGATTTTAACAGCTCTACAATGGTAGAAAATGGCTTTATCGCTATCCCAAAAGTGCAAGACGAGTATGGACCTGGCGACCACGGGGTTTATGAATTTGTAGATGGTCGTGGTGGCGGAAAAAATGATGGTGATTATGATATTTGGGGACCTAAATTCAACGGTCAGTTACTCCCTCAGTATGATAGCCCACTCGACCCTACAACAGGCAAACGCATAGGCACGCCTTGGGTAGCACGTGGAAAAGACAACTTAACGCGGTTTTTACGCCCGGGTATTGATTCTACTAATAACTTGGCTTTTTCAGGAGCAAATGAAAAATTTGATTACCGTGTATCTGGTACTTACTCATACCAACAAGGCATTATGCCAAATACTTGGTTGAATACGCTCAATTTAAATACAACAGCCGGTTTAAATATTACAGATAAACTGCGCTTAGAAACAAATGTCAACTATAATCGCCAATTCACGCCTAACTTCCCAGACGTGCAATATGGACCCAATTCCATGATTTATAATATCATCACTTGGGGTGGTGCTGACTGGAATGTAGATGATTTTAATCCTAAAAAAGACGGTTCTTATTGGCAAAAAGGCAAAGAAGGTGTTCAACAAATTTACGCTGAATATCAACGTTACAACAACCCTTATTTTATGGCTTACGAATGGTTGCGCGGTCATTACAAAAATGATCTTTATGGCTATACGTCTTTGAAATATGCTATTTCACCAAGCTGGTCAGCTCAATTGCGGACTCAAATATCCTCTTATGATTTGTTGAGAACAGAGAAATTGCCTTATTCTGCTACTTCTTATGGTCGTGAAGAAGGCAAAGGAGATTACCGTGAAGACAAACGTAATCTATTCGACAGCAATACAGACCTTTTATTATCCTACAATAAAAGCATAACGGAGGATTTTAGTGTCAAAGCTTCAGCAGGGGCTAATTTACGCAATCTGTTCTATCGTTCAAGTTTCGTCACTACGGACTATTTAAATGCACCGCTTCCTTACACGTTCAGTAATACTTTGAATCCTTTGAGATCAGCTAATTTTACGGCAGCTATGACTGTTCCGAGTGTATATGGTTATGCGGATTTAATTACAAAACGTGGGCTTATTTGTCCGTAACAGGTCGTGTAGATAAGAGTTCTGCTCTTTTACCTAAAAACAATTCTTACTTCTACCCCTCAGTATCATTGAGCGTTTTGCCTTCTGAAATGGTGGATTTGGGTGCTATTTCATACTTGAAATTTCGGGGTTCTTATGCCAATGTCGGTGGTTCATTGACGTCTGATAATATTGGCTCGGCTGGTTCATTTATTGGTTATGGTGCCGGTTACAACACGCCTTACGGTGGACCCAGCTATTTATTACCTGTTTATAGTATCACTAAACCTTATAATAATCAAACAGCAGCTTACTACAATCGTTTTTTAATAGATGAAAATTTGAAACCTTCTTTCAGTTCTACGTACGAAATAGGGGGTGATATTCGGATTTTGAAAAACCGTTTAGGACTTGATTTCAACTATTTCAATGCTGTTGACGGACCTCAAATCTTTAACCTCCCTGTATCAGAAGCATCTGGTCCCACATCTTACCGCACAAATGGTTTGAAAACTCAACGCCAAGGGATTGAATTGACTTTGACGGGTATGCCAATAAAAACGCAAGATTTCGGCTGGGATGTACTCGTCAACTGGTCGCGTTATCGGGAAACGTTGAAAGAAATCTATGCTGCCGATGCGAACATCACCACTTTTAATACATTCTTTAAAGTAGGTGATCGTTTGGATAAATACTATGGAACAGCTTTCGTGCGCACAGGTACAACCACTGTTGATGGTGTGACTGTTTACGATAAAAATACGCCTATTATCTATTCAGGTGCTTTGCCGCTGCGCCAAGGCAATCAGTTTTTAGGTTATACCAATCCTGATTGGATTTGGTCAATAAAAAACAATCTAAGATTTAAGGGTTTCACCTTAGGATTCCAGTTTGATGGTCGCATTGGTGGGGTCATTGCTGACTATATTGAGCGTCAAACGTATCGGGGGGGTCGCCATATCGCCACTGTTCAAGGCAACATGGCAGCAGCTCGTGAAGCAGATACTAAAGGTGTCAAAACTTGGACTGGAGAGGGTGTAACAGTGAGCAGCGGTACCATCAAATATGACAATAATGGTATCATCACCAACGCCAGCGAGTTAAAATTCGATGCGAATGCTAATAAAACATTCCTCCAAGACTGGATTAGCCGCTATTATGGTACAGATGAAGGCACATTGCATTCACGCACTTATTTCAAATTGCGTGAATTAACCTTGACTTACCAAATACCTAATACCATCTTGAAAAAAACAGGTATCCGTCAAGCCAATATCTCTTTAATCGGTCGTAATTTAGGTTATTGGGCTGATGTAACTGACCTTGATATTGACCAATACGCTAATCCAAGCACGGGTAACTCCGGTTTTCAAACACCCACTTTAAAACGATATGGCGTGAATTTGAACATCACTTTTTAAAGTGAAAATGAAATCACTTTATCACTATTCACTTTTAAGTAATAAGGTTTAAATAATCGGCATTTTTAGATTTGCCCCCCTGCCCCCGAAGGGGGAGTACATTGTGAAATATTTTTTAAATAGAGATTTTATTCTAAATTTACTTAACAATGTACTCCCACTTCGGGAGCAGGGGGGCGAACATCAGAATTTGTCGATTATTTAACTTGAGCCACTTATCTTTTTACTAAAAATACTGAGGGGTCATTTTTTCAATTAATAAAAATTTAAAAATAATGAAATTCAATAAATTAGCAATATATCTTTTGACTGTCGTTGGCTTAAGTTTCAGCGCGTGTCAAGATTTTGATGAGTTGGCAGTGAATCCCAATGCGCCAACTTCTGCACCCGCTTCGCTTGTTTTCAACGGCTTGTGCAATGACTTAAATGGTCTTTACAGTAGTGCACCTTGGGACGATGCTTCACAATATTCACAATATTACTGTGTTAATTATGAATATTATGGCAACCAAAACTACGGTTGGACGACTTCTGCATTCACTTATGGCTCTTTGTACAATATTCAAAAAATGGAAGAGGAAGCCATTAAAAATGGTGCAAAAGAGGTGAATCCATATGCCGCTATCGGTAGATTTATGAAAGCGTATTTCTATACCAATATGTCTCTTCGCGTAGGGGATGTGCCTTTGAGTGAAGCCGTAAAAGCGCAATCAGGCGTTTTCAAACCTAAGTATGATACTCAAAAAGCCATTTTCAAACAGTCGCTGACTTGGTTGGAGGAAGCCAATGCGCAATTAACAACTTTGATTAATGCGGCTGACGTATCTCTTTCAGGCGATATTTACTTAGGCAATGACTTGCGTAAATGGCAGAGAATAGTGAATACTACACGTTTGCGTTTATTGATTCAGTTGAGTAAAAAAGCGACTGATTCGGATTTGAATATTAAAACACAGTTTGCTGATATTGTCAATAATTCAACGAAATATCCCATTTTGACGGATATGAGCGGCAATTTGCAATACACTTACAACTCTATCAATAAATACCCTACTAATCCTGATAATTTCGGTTTTGACGCCACACGCAATAATATGGCTAAAACCTATGTCGATATTTTAAAAGACCTTAAAGATGCCCGCCTTTTCGTCACTTGTGAGCCGACGGAAGTAGCCATCAAAGCAGGCAAAACGGCTAAAGATTTTGATGCTTACGCAGGTGCCAGCACAGGCGAAGGCTTAGACGTAATGAGTACAAATGCTTTGAAAGGCGAGTATTCATTTATCAATCGCAAGCGTTATTATCTAGGCTATACAGCTGAACCGGGCATCATCATCGGCTATGTGGAAATGTGTTTCAATATCGCTGAAGGTATCAATCGCGGTTGGGCAACGGGTGGTGCTGAAGATTGGTACAACAAAGGTATCTCAGCATCTATGAAGTTTTTCGGTGCAGATGATGCTACTATCACTGCTTATTTGGCGCAAACAAAAGTCAAATACAGTGGCAATAGTGAAGCGGGTTTGACGCAAATTAATACCCAAAAGTATATTGGCTTTTTCCAAAATTCAGGTTGGGAGTCGTTCTATAATCAACGCCGTACAGGTATCCCAACGTTCCTTGTGGGTCCTGCCAATGTCAATTCTCAACGCATTCCAAAACGTTGGCAATACCCCCTCAGTGAGCGGGCAACCAATGTAGATAATTGGAATGCTGCCTTAAAATTACAGTTCGATAGCAACGTTGCCGACATCAATAACGGTCTTTGGCTTGATAAATAAGCCAAGTGTTTTTCCATAAATATTTTGATGCATTCTTGTTGTTTAGTTACATGGGGCATTGCGCAAGCGATGCCTTTTTTGCATTTATTAAGTTTAGGTAAAGTTTTGTTTTTTGTTAGATACCCCTCAGTATTTACCTTAAATTTGCCTTGTTATTAGGTCTTTATTTCTAAAAAATTGAATGTTAAGTAGTCGTGTCGAAATAAACGCTGTTATAATAACCACGTCCCTTTAGGGCTTGGTATGTTAAAAAGCAACAAAGGCTTTAGCCACTCATCTAAATGCTAAAAAGTTGAACGGCTAAAGCCAAATTAAGGCAAAACCTTCTCCCCACGCCCTAGAGGGACGTGGTTAGTATAACAGTGTTTATTTTGATTCAATTACTTAGTATAGTTTTTTCATACGAATTTGATAGAAAGCATTACGCAAGTGATGCTTTTTTTTTCTATTCAAACTTTTAAATTACCAACTTAATTTTTTTTTAAAATGTCCAATAGTCAAGCTATATCTCAAATAGTAGATGAAATATTCAGCCTTTTTGAAAACTACGGGCATGAACAGTATTTCGGCGAACCCGTCACCCAACTCCAACACGCTTGCCAAGCCGCAGAGTTCGCAAATACTGAGGGGTATGACGATGAGGTCGTTATTGCTGCTCTATTGCACGACATTGGCCACCTTTGCGTAGAAGCTGATGAACACAATAGTATGGCAGATTTGGGTATCAAAGACCATGAATTGGAAGGCGCGAACTATTTGCGTCAACATGGTTTTTCAGAAAAAATATGTCAACTCATCGGCGCACACGTAGCCGCTAAACGCTATTTGACCGCCACTGACTCCTCTTATTACAACAATCTTTCAGAAGCCAGTAAAAAAACGCTTGAATTTCAAGGTGGTATGATGTCGCCAAACGAAGTTCACGCCTTTGAAACAAACCCTCTTCATCGGCTTTTTATTCGGATGAGGATTTGGGATGAAATGGCAAAAGATCCAACCATTTCCCTCCCCGATTTGTCAATTTATAAAAAATTAGTGCATAAACATTTATCATTTACCTTATCTTGACCTTTAATCTTCTTTTCTGAATAATCTCTATTATATCACTTTACAAACCTCTTCCAATGAAACTAACCAAACTTTTAATAAAAATAAGGTAATTGTTTAGCACCCAAAGGGTGCGACATAAAAGGCAGGGTTTTCTGCTAATTTTTTGAGTTCATTGAAGACATTGACTTTTTGTTTACGACAAGT
>JAYUUR010000123.1:0-5812 GCA_043754475.1 Saprospiraceae bacterium
AGGGGGTATCACGCCGTTTTTTATATCTAAACTCTGGGTCTTTTATTCGGATTCCTTTTATTATGAAAACAAGAAAGGACACGAACCGACTTTTGGACATCATTGACGATAAAAAACAAAGAATATGGGTAGTTCTTAATTTTCAGTGACCTAACGTTTTTATAGCGTATTCTAAACATAGGACTTATTTCTAAAGCATTATAAGTCTCTTGAAGAATACCGATAAATTTACGCGGTGCTTCGGCACTGTACAGTGCATAATACTCTATGGCATTTTCAATTTCCTTCTGCGCCCGAGGGGACACACTGATTTTATAAGCCATATTTAAGATTGAGTTGTTTTATGGATTCATCTCCTGAGATATAGGTGCTTTCATCTTCTTGTAAACGTTCATCTAAAACGGTTTTCAAGTCAGATGTAAGGTTAAAATCGTCCTCATCTTCTTCAATGATAATGGTAATTGCCTTGGATTTAAAAGCAACCTTGATAGCTTCCACTATATCCGTACTCAATTCTTGAGCTGACTTTAAATGATAGGTCGTGTACATATTACCTTATATTTTTTTATGAAATAATAGCAAATAAATTTAACCATGATGCGCCTTATTAGCCGAAGCCCACTCAATCGCTTTATCCATTTCAGCTTTTAATTTAAAAAAATTGCCTTTCGACATGGGCACAAGCGGCAAACGCAATTCATTCTCACACAAGCCTAAAATATTCGCTGCGGCTTTCACACCCACAGGATTGCCTTCTACATAAAGCCACGGATGCACATCATGCAACATATCGTTGAAATGTTGTGCTGTCGCATAATCACCTTTCATGGCTGCATTGACCATACTCGACCATTCGTAAGGGTGCGAATTGGCAATAACCGAGATAACGCCTTCTCCACCGCAAGCCATCATGCCCAATGTTATTTGGTCATCGCCTGAAATAACGAGAAAATCTTCTGACGGACGGTGTTTGAGAATGTATTGTGCTTGATTCAAATTGCCCGACGCTTCTTTTACGCCTACAAAATTTTTACTGGATTCCGCCAAACGGCAAATTGTTTCAGGTAAAACATTTGAGCAAGTACGCCCAGGCACGTTGTACAAAATGACAGGCACCGGTGATGCTTTGGCTATTTCCATATAATGGCGATAAATGCCTTCTTGCGAAGGTTTATTGTAAGCAGGGCTGCTTGATAAAATAGCGTCAGCTCTACTTAAATCGATGTTTTTCATGCGCTCCAACAAATGCCATGTGCTATTGGCTCCGAACCAACCAGCTACCAAAGGCACTCTGCCCTTCGCTTTATCAACCGTAAAATCAAATACTTGTTGACATTCTTTACTCGAAAGGGTAATGGCTTCGCCCGTAGTACCGAGCGAAACGATGTAATCAACGCCTCCCTTAATAACGTGTTCCGTAATACGCTCCAATGATTCCCAATCAATGGCTCCATCTGACTTAAAAGGCGTAATCAATGCGACACCGGTTCCTTTAAACTGTTGAAAACTCATTCTCTTGTTTTGTAATTTTCGTTAAATAATAAATAATTTGGTTTATAAAGTATTGAATATCAGGACTTTGAGTGTCTATCATCACATCATAAGATGATTTTCCTTTTAAATAAGAACCTACTTTAAAATGGGCTTGTGTCTTAGCACCAATATATTCGAGCGGTAGATTTTGGGTATTGAAAAGGCAATAAAGTAAGTCGTAGGATTGTGCTAAAAATCGTTCAACTTCAAATCCTTTGGGAATACCCAGCCAGTTAACATCTTTTTTATTGAAATATCTAAACGGCAAACTGGGCTTTTCAGTGCTTTTAAAAAAAGCCAATAGCGTGACCTGCTTACCTTTAGTTTTTAACATTTGAGCAAAATCTTCTACAATTTTGCGATTGTTTGATTCTGTTGCGTCGAAAATAACAGCTATTGTTTGGGCATCTTCGGGCATTATTTTAGGCAAAGGTTTTGAATCGGTTTTTGCGCGTTTCAGATAATGCCGATGCACTCTGCGCCGCAAGTTGGGTAATATTCTCATGTATGTTTTTTATTTTGTTAAAAGTGCTGTCAGAAATTTCAACAAACTTATTTCCTTTATTTACTTGCTTCTAATATTTCTTGATTGATTTCATACGTCCCCATTTTGCTGTATTTTTCTATGCGCTGCTCTACCAAATCATCCGCATTAATGGGTATCAATTCAGCAAGTGCTTTTTTAATCCATTTTTTCAGGGTTAAGGCAGTCTCTTCAGGTGCTGTATGTGCGCCACCGAGTGGTTCGGGAATGATGCCATCAATGAGTCCAAAGTTGTACATGTGGTCAGGTGTCAATTTCAATGCCTCCGCAGCTTGCTCTTTATAATCCCATGAATGCCAAAGAATGGACGAGCAACTTTCAGGCGAAATAACGGAATACCAAGTATTTTCCATCATAAAAACCCTATCACCTAAGCCGATGCCAATAGCACCTCCTGATGCACCTTCGCCTATCACTATGCATACAATAGGAACGCGCAATTGAGCCATTTCAAAAAGATTTCGGGCAATAGCTTCTGCTTGACCGCGCTCTTCGCCTTCAAGTCCAGGATTCGCACCGGGTGTATCTATAAGACAAACGACTGGGAAATTGAAGCGCTCTGCCATTTTCATCAAGCGCAATGCCTTGCGGTAGCCCTCTGGATTAGCCATACCGAAGTTGCGATATTGGCGCATTTTAATATTAATCCCTTTTTGATGCCCTATGACCACGATGGTTTGACCATCCAATTCAGCCAAGCCGCCAACGATGGCTTTATCGTCTGCAAAATGACGATCACCATGCAATTCGATGAATCTTTGGCACATCTGCTGCACATAAAAAAGCGTATAAGGTCGCTCTGGATGCCTTGAAAGCTGCACTTTATCCCAGCCGCTGAGGTTGGCATAAATGTATTTTATTTTATCTTTAATTTTTGCTTCCAATTCTGCAACCATAGTGGCTACATCAATTTCTCCCTGCTCACCGATTTGCTTAATTTTTTCAAGCTGTTCGTAGAGGGTTTCAAGTGGTTTCTCAAAATCTAAAAACACCATGTCTTTTTAGTTTGGTTTAAATTTTCCGAATCCTGTTGTTTCACATTTCTAAATCTCACTATAGCCCCCTAACCCCCAAAGGGGGAACGCTTACGAAGTATGCTAAATTGTTCTAAAAATGAACGTTTTTAACATTTTTCGGGTGGAACTCCCCCTATGGGGGCAGGGGGGCTAATTAGTTACTTACAAAGTTACTAAATACCCCTCAGTATTTTGAGGTCAAAGGGGTTTGAAAGTGTTATTTTTTTGAGGATAAAATATTTTATAAAAATTAATCTTCAAAAAGTTGCGATTTTTAGAATGACGGATTACCTTTGCATCGCTTTTAAAAGAAAGGCATTATTAATGTTTAAGTGGTCTAACCTAATAAGATAATTGTCCGATTAATTCGGTCAGGTATGGTGTCATCTGGTTCGGTAGTTCAGTCGGTTAGAATACATGCCTGTCACGCATGGGGTCGCGGGTTCGAATCCCGTCCGGACCGCTTAAATCAAAGCTCAACAAGTTTTCTTGTTGGGCTTTTTTGTTTTTAATGGCATTTAATGCGGGTCTACCTGAAACTGCGCGTTCAGCCGCCTAACCGAATAAGATTTGGTTAGGCGATTTTAGGTAGACCCTTAAAATTAAAACAAAAAGTTTTTAAATTTAAAATTCACATTTTTTAAAATTTTATTTCGTAAAAATTATTTATTTAAAATAAAATTCTAAAAATTTAAGTTAATAAGAATAAAATAATTTTAAAACATTTTATTTTAAAATTAAAATCCTCTATTTTTTGGTAAAATACTGAGGGGGTGTCCCTTCGTTTTTGATATAAAATAAAATGGATTTCTGAAAACATTGCAATGATTGTCGTTGTCTCAGTTGTCAGAAGACCGTTGTTGATTTTACAAAAATGACGGATACTCAAATTATCCATTTTTTTCAAGAGTATAAAAGCTCCACCTGCGGGCGTTTTTTAGATACCCAACTCAATAGACCTATTCTGCTGCCTATAACAACGAAACCGCAAAACCGTTTTGCATGGCTGTTACCCGCTTTATTGTTGCCATTGAGCACCAACGCGCAGACCCCTCAGTATCAAGACACTTTGAGTCTAATAGAAAATCATGAACCGGCTATTGCTGAAAATGAAGAGAAAGCACCTGCTAAAGTAAAACCTTCAAAAATTAAGAAGAAGGATCAAGAAGAAATTATATATTTCAATGTACAAGCTTGTGCTGTAGGAATGATGCAAAATGAATCTGAACTAACTACTTTTAAAAGCTCCGAAGAAATTGCTGTTAACAACTTGTTTATTCTAAAAGGAGATGTTAACGTTCAGAATGAGTCACAATTACCGCAACCACAGCCTTTCATTTTCAAAAGCACCGAAGAAATCTATCGAGATATATTTGACTCTATTAAAAATTGGGTAATGAGTACTATAACTTTTTTGAAAAATATAATCAACAGTTAACACTAAGACCCGCTTATTTATCCCTTCGGGAGTAAAATGCTTAAAAAACTAAATTTTTAGCTAAATTTTATTCATTTTATCATCCAAAACAATAAAATCAGCCTTAAATCCTACTTCAATTTTACCCAAATGATTATCCAAACCCATCACCCTCGCGGGATAAAGCGAAGCCATCCGCAATGCTTCTTCTAAAGGAATGTCTGCTTTTTCAACACAATTTTTAACCGCTTGCAACATCGTCAACGCCGAACCGGAGAGCGTGCCATCGGCTATCACGTATTTATCGCCGTCCAATCGGTGGCTGTATGCGCCCTCCAAATTTTCAGCAACGGCATCTGTTATCAAAAATATACGCTCTTTTAATACCGCTTTACTGATGCGAATTACTGAAAACTCCACGTGATGCCCGTCAGCTACTACGCTCGTACAAACCGTTTTATCGTCAAAAATAGCCCCTACCACGCCCGGTGTGCGATGTTGCAATGGCGACATGGCATTAAAAAGATGCGTTGCAGCGTGGATACCTTTTGAAAATGCGGCTTTAACCTGTGCGTAAGTAGCGTTGGTATGACCGACAGAAATAGTTACTCCGTGCTTTTGTAACAAGTCAATGACTTCATCGCTGACAACTTCAGGTGCTAATGTCATTATTTTGATTACATTTTCACCTTTATCCAGCAGCTTTTTCACCATTTGAAGCTGTACTGAGGGGTCATTCACTACAAATTGTTTTAAATGTGCTCCTCTTTTCACCATATTGATAAAAGGTCCCTCCAAATGCAAGCCCAAAACGCCTTGCCCGCCCTGCTGCCAATAATCTTTAACCGCTTGAATAGAATCCATCATTATTTGCTCAGAATTGGTAGCAACCGTCGGCATAAAATACGCTGCACCACCTGCCAGACAATATTGATAGGTCGCTTCAAGGGCTTTTACTGAGGGGTATTCTCCAAATAAATGCCCATTGCCACCATAAATTTGAAGATCAATCAAAGCAGGTGCTAATAAATGCCCTTTCAAATCTATCTTTTGGGCAGCATCTGGTATTTTATCAGCATTGATAATACCGAAGATTTTATCTTCTTCCGTTAAAACACATTTATTTGATAGAATTTTTTCTCCAGTAAAAATTGAACCGTTGTAGTAAGCTTTCATTGCAAAAGGGTATTTTTTAGTAAAATTAATTTAAAACCCTACAAAATAAAACCCTAAAGAATTAGCATTGATTTTACAGAGAAAATATTTTTAAAAAAAAGTTGATTGACATAGCTGGAAAGAAAA
>JAYUUR010000124.1:0-5805 GCA_043754475.1 Saprospiraceae bacterium
CTTTTTCTTTCCAGCTATGTCAATCAACTTTTTTTAAAAAATATTTTCTCTGTAAAATCAATGCTAATTCTTTAGGGTTTTATTTTGTAGGGTTTTAAATCTTTTTTAGGTGGATTCAAGAAATTATCTTTAGAAATAACCTTTAATCCAGTATTTTTTTCAAGATTTTGCCTTGCTTTACCTGCTTCGTTTCCACCTATTTGAGCTACTTCATGGTTTTCATTAAAGCCTTGAGCATCATCTTTGACAGCTAAAGAACGGGTAATTTCCTCGCTCAAGGCTGTAAAAATTAATTCTAAAGGCGTCATGTGATCGCGTAACTCTTGGCTGGGTTTCTCTAAGCCTTTCAGTTTTTTATGCTCGCTCGGGTTTAATCCAAACGTTCCTTTTGCAATAGTAGCGGTTAAAATTGAATACTCTATTCCTTGTTTAACGCCTCTATTTTTCCATTCATCTGTTAAACGCTTTCGAGTTTCGATGGATTGTAAACGCTCCTTTATCCATTCATCAGTATAGCCTTTCGCTCTATAAATCTCTGTCATGCGCTCAAATCCTAATTCCGGGCTTTCAGTTTCCTGTATCCGCTCAGTACCTACTTGTGCCAACCACAATTTCAACGGCTCTGCCTTAGGAGAAGGCACGGACATGACGATTCGCAAAATGCCTTGGGTGTTGGCGCAATCGGTAGGATAACTTTTTCCATCCAAAGCTTCCATTTTCACCTTTCCCCAATTTGGGGAAAGGTCTTTTAGGGTTTCTTCTTTCATTCGGTTTTTAACTTTCCCCCAATATTTGCTGGGTGTTGGGCTATCAGTTAAAACCTCTATAACATCAATGATTGAAAAATACCATTGCTCGTTATGCCATACTTTTCTAATTTCTTTCCCTCCAAAAGGAATAAGGTTTGAGTTTTCCATTTTAATTTTTTTTAAAAAGTTTAACAAATTTATTTATTTGCAAAAATATGTTTTATTTTTTAATTAAAAAAGGCGTTTTTAACATAATTTTAAAACAAATAAATTCAAAAACAATAAAAAAATGATTCCTTTAAAGATTGGATAAGCTGGATTGTGCCAAGGGCATCCCTTTGGGAAAATAATTTAACGCATTCGACTATTCTTAAAACAACATCTTATAACAAGCCGCTCCACAAATACCCCCTAAAATAGGACCCACCACAGGAATCCAAGCATACCCCCAATCAGAGCCACCTTTGCCTGGAATTGGTAAAAGAGCGTGAGCAATGCGCGGACCTAAATCACGTGCTGGACTGATGGCATAGCCTGTTGTACCACCCAACGAAAGACCGATAGATAAGACCAGCGCACCCACCGCCATAGGGTTCAAACCTTCAGAAAATTTATTAACCCCCAATGCCGAAAGCCCAAAAAGCAAAACAAAAGTGCCTATAAATTCTCCAAGAACGTTGCTAAAAACATTGCGTTCGGCGGGTTCGGTACAAAAAGCGGCGCGTTTTGTAGCGGCGTCTTCCGTTATCGCCCAATGCGGCAAATAATGCACATATACGAGGCATGAGCCTATAAATGCACCAAGCATTTGCGCTGTAATATATGCAGGAACCTGCTCCCACGGGAAACTGCCTGTTGCAGCCAGTCCAAGAGTGACAGCAGGGTTCAGATGCGCCCCGCTGACGCTACCGACGGCATAAACGCCGAAAGTGACTGCTAATGCCCAGCCAAAAGTGATGACTATCCAGCCAGCACCTTCTGCTTTTGAATTTTTTAAAACTACACCGGCAACGACACCATTACCCAATAAAATCAGTAGGGCTGTGCCTACCATTTCTGCTAAAAATGTATTCATGATTGTAGTGCGAAAGTCTGATTCGCTTGTTGATTTAGTTATTTAAAATTGGTTAATCACTGTGCAAAATTTTAGTAAAAGACCATCATTTTGCTTTATTAAGGCTTGAATTTACTGAAATTTTCTAATTCAAATAGTAATCCTTTTAATTTTAAAAACAGCGACCTACATTTCATCAGAAATTTTATTTTAATACAAACGAAAGACCGTAAAGAAGCCAAGTTCTTTACGGTCTTTCAATCTTTAATTTATTCTAATTTCAATACGCTAAAACCTATTTTTTCTCCCATTCTTTCATAGTTTCTGATAGCTTCACATATTGACCATTTCGCTGCGTAAAGCTTTTAAAAATGACTTTATATGTACCCGTGGGCAATTCATTAATGGTATCAATCCTATTTTGGAAAGTGCCGTCTTCCATTTCGCCCAATATGACCCCCCTCAGTATTTGACCCTTTTCGTTGGCTATTTCTACTCGGATTTCCCTTTTATCTTTCAATTCAAAAATAAGGATTAACTCATTCTCATCACTGGGTTTTATGGTAAAATCCAAAGGCATTTCTGTTGTTTTATCTTGATTTTCATTAGAAACAGTACTTGTTTTCAAGGAATCAATGCCATTTTCAACAATATCGAGTTTGGGGGTTAAGATTTTAATTACTTCTTCAGGCATTCTGATATTTGCTTTTGCAGAATCTGTTTCAGCATTTTGAGAAACTATTATTGGCTGTTTTAAAATATGAATTTTGACATTATTTTCAGAAATATTGACATCAGCTTTATTTTGAGGAGACGTTCTTTCTACATTCAATTGCTCAATTTTAGCAATATCATCATGCTTTTGAACGATTGGTTTTTGATGCGCTGAAATGGCTTTCCTATTGGGTTCTTTAAATGGAATAGGATTTTTAAATGCTTCAATAAGGGCATCTAAAAGAGGATTTTTGAATGTTTTTACTTCATTTTCTACCGTTTCAACACAATCGCCTGTCATTTCCCAAATAATGACACCCCTCAGTTTTTTAGCGGTAACATAATGCGCCTTATTGGCTATTGAGCGAGCATCATCGTAGCTGACGAAGGTTTTCAAGTCATCTTTTCCTGTTAAATATGGCACTTGAGCGTATTCATCCCAATGCTCCGTAAAATGGTCTTTTTGTTTTAAAATATTATAATAAAGCGGTGAGCCTTCATCGGTGTGAAAAGTAATGGTATCAACCTTCCCAGTTAAAGCCGTTAAAACCTCAGGCGTTTCCTTTGTTTTCAAAGAACGCCCATAAAATGCTGCGCCAATATTGATTTTTGAAGGGGAAACGCCATGAATAGTCGTCAGTGCTTTCACTGCTCCATCAATATTAGCCTCTGAATCGTCATTAGCCGTTGCAAAAAGCGGTGAATTATGTCCCGCTTGACTATCCCATGAACCATAAAAATCGTAGGTCATGAGGTTAATGGCATCAAGCAAAGGACTTACTTTTCGCCATTCTATATGCGTCATATTGCGTTTAGAAGCACTAAAAGCCCCTGTTAGCAAATATTTTTTACCTGTTTGAATGCTAAGACGATTAAGGCTATCGCGGATACCCCTCAGTAAAAACGTGAAATTTTGCTTATCGGCAGGCTTTCCAGCACGATCAGCATCGCCGGGATATTCCCAGTCAATATCAATCCCATCCAGATTGTACAATTCGACTAAACGGCGGCACTCTCCGGCAAATCTTTTGAGCTTGCGCGGGTCGGCAGCTATCCTCGAAAAAAGGTGGGATTCCGTCCAGCCACCTACAGAAATGAGCACTTTGACACCCGCTTGGTGCGCCAAATCCACGAGCGAAGTGTTCGGATAATGGGTATTTGGTTCAGTTTGATAATTAATTTTGCCTTGCAACAAATTTTCATCTGCCCAAGCATCTAAACCCGAAATAGTGCCATCAAAATTAGGCTTGAAAAAAGAGTAGTTGATGATGGAATATTTAGAGTAAGGGATGGTTTGCGGGTTGACGAGCCCGCCCCTATCATACCATTGCCAAGCAGGATAATAGCCAATTATTTCTCGTGGAGGTTGCGCTTTTATATCAGTCATGATAAAAAAAAGAACAATTGTCATTGCGAGGAACGAAGCAACTGAGGGGGTAAATCTTTTTGATAAAGACATTGGAATTTTTTAAAGTTGAAGTAGTTTTCTCAAATAATTTTGCAAAAATAGGTAGATTTTTAAGCAAAAACAATACTATAAAACCTTTACAAAACAGATGCTAAATTAATATTTCTTTATTATTTAAATTTGAATATAGCTAAATCTTTAACAATACATAAAAACATGGTTTATTAAATATTTATACAGAAATATCTTTAACAATACATAAAAATATAAGGCAAATCATAATAATTTACTTTCTTATAAAACCGTTATTCATCTAAAAAAAGGTCTAATTCAATAAAAAACGGATTCATTTGAGTAAAATTGCAAGGTATCGAACCTAATTTTTATTAAAACAATTTCCAAAATGAATCAAATAAAATCTGCTTTATTCATGGCTTTTATGAGCCTTTCCGTCTTCATTATGGCGCAAGATGTCTTGACATACCAAACACCACCGAAACCCTTAGCGGATTTGGTGAACGCGCCAGTCACTCCGAATGTGAGCGTTGACTCCAAAGGCAAATGGATGCTCATTATGGAGCGGTCGGATTTGCCGACTATCGCTGAACTCTCGCAACCGGAACTGCGCCTTGCGGGTTTGCGCATCAATCCTGCGACCAATGGAGCGAGCCGTCAGCAGTATATTAATAATTTCAAATTGCGTCAATTGGGTGATAAAACAGATATTGCTGTTAAAAATTTACCCAATAGCACGACCCCTCAGTATGGCAGCATATCATGGTCGCCTGATGAAACTAAAATTGCATTTACTCAAACTTCTGACAATAAAATAGAGGCATATATTATTGACGTTGCTACGGCTACGGCTTCAAAATTGACAGATTTAGCACTGAACGCCACAACAGGCTCGCCTATTTCATGGCTATCCGACAGCAAATCGCTGCTTGTGAAAGCCATTCCAAGCAGTCGTGGCAATGCTCCTGTGGTGAATCGCACGCCTGTGGGACCTACTATTCAAGAGAATTTGGGTAAAAAAGCAGAAGCCCCAACCTTTCAGGATTTATTAAAAAATCCAAGCGATGAAAAGCTTTTTGAATATTATACGACTGCTCAAATAACGAAAGTCAACTTGAGCGGCGAGACAAAAAATATCGGATCTTCGGGCATTATTATTTCAGCCCGCCCTTCACCCGATGGTAAATATGTGATGATTCAGACTTTACATCGCCCGTTTTCGTACCTCGTGACGCTGAATAATTTTCCTCGAAAAGTAGATATTTATGATAGCAACGGCGGTTTTGTTAAAACAATGATTGACAATCCGTTGAATGAAAACTCTGCCCGAGAGCGCGATGCGACTTCGCCTTACCCGCGTGCATACGATTGGCGCGACGATGTAGCAGCTACTATCGTTTGGGTAGAAGCGCAGGACGGTGGTAATCCTAAAACAAAAATAGCCGTTAGAGACAACGTTTTGACGCTGGATGCGCCTTTTTCAGGCTCGCCGAAGGTATTTTATAGTTCAAAATTGCGTTTTTCAGGCATTACTTGGGGGACTGATAAAATGGCTTTGGTCAACGAACGATGGTGGCAAAACCGTAAAGAAGTGACTCAAGTGGTGAATCCAAGCAATCCTACTGAGGGGTATGTCTTATTTGACCGCTCGTCAGAAGACCGTTATGGTGACCCGGGCGACCCTGAATTGACCAAAAATCAATTTGGTCGATATGTGTTGGACATCAATAAAAATAATGAAATTATGATGATGGGTACAGGTGCTTCAGCCGAAGGCGACCGCCCATTTGTTGACTTATTGAACCTCAAAACAAAGGAATCAAAGCGGCTTTGGCGTTCAGAAGCCCCATATTTTGAGCGACCTA
>JAYUUR010000125.1:0-5804 GCA_043754475.1 Saprospiraceae bacterium
TAAGAAGGCTTGTTTGTGATTCGATACCTCAAATCTATGCCTTCTTATTTTATTTTATCCCTTTTTATTCCTGTCCCCAAAATTGTCATGTAGTGTAATCCAATATCTTAAATTTGGCGTAAATAATTGCGTTCTTCATTTTTATCAAAACATATCACAGATAGAATAAAAAAAAAGAAAGCTATGAATCTGCAACCCATTGAAAAACGCTCTGGCGTCACTAAAGAAGAATTTACTCCAAACTACCTCAATCCGAGCCGCCCGATTGTTTTTAAAGACCTCGCCGCCAATTGGCAAGCGACCTCGAAATGGACTTTTGACTATCTAAAACAACAGCATGGCAGCCTCCAAGTGCCTGTTTTTGACAATAATTTTCATAAGCCGGGCAAGGGCTATATGCAGCCGACGAAGAAAATGCCTTTTGGTGATTATCTCGACCTTATTCAAGCCGGACCAACGGATTTGAGGATGTTTCTTTTCAATATTTTTCAACACATTCCCGAGCTCCTCAATGATGTGCAAACGCCAACTATCATGAACGGTTTTGTGAAGGAATACCCCTTTATGTTCTTTGGTGGACAAGGCAGTTTTACGCCTATGCACTACGATATTGACTGTTCATCGGTGTTTTTAACACAATTTTGGACGCGTAAACGGGTGGTGCTTTTTGCTCCCGATCAGTCTCGTTATTTGTATCAATATCCTTTTACAGTACAAAGTCCTGTCAATATTTTGAAGCCTGACTACGATAAATTTCCTGCTTTTAAAAATGCTGTGGGTTATGAAACCATATTGGAACATGGCGAAACGCTCTTCATGCCCAGCACTTATTGGCATTTTATTGAATACGTTGATGGTGGATTTTCCCTATCTCTACGCGCTAATGATAGTTGGTCTACACAACTCAAAGGTCTTTGGAATCTGACTCAACATTTCATCATTGATAAAGGCATGAACGCAACGCTCGGTGAGAAATGGAAAAATTGGAAGGAAGGTTATGCCCACCGGAAAGCTGTTTTAACGTGATATTCAAACAATTAGTCTATTGTTTGAATGGATTGGTTTGAAAGTAGCCACAATTTTATTTTGTGAGCGTTACTTTTGTATGCTGTAAAATAAAAAATTGAAATCATAATGAATACCCGACTATTTTTAATTGCCTTTTTTATGAGCATCGTGTTTATAAATGCTTCATTTTCACAGAATTATACATTATCAGGTTATGTCAAGGATACGCGCACGGGCGAAACTTTGATTGGTGTGAATGTTTTTAACAAATCGTCCATCACTCAAGGGACTTCTACCAATACCTACGGATTTTATTCCCTGACAATACCGCAAGGCAAATACACCATCAAAGTCAGTTACGTTGGTTATGGCGATATGGAAATGGAGGTGGATTTATCAAGCGATATGTCTAAAAACATCTCTCTTACTGAGGGGGTCGTCATGCAAGAGGTGGTTGTCACAGCCGATGCTAAAGATAAAAACGTGTCGAGTACAAAAATGGGTACTGTGACGATGCCCATTGAAAATATTAAAAAAATGCCCGCTTTGATGGGCGAGGTGGATGTGTTAAAAAGCATTCAACTCCTGCCCGGTGTGAAGGCGATGGAAGGCAGCAGCGGCTTTTATGTGCGCGGAGGCGGGATTGACCAAAACCTCGTGTTGCTCGATGAAGCGGTGGTGTACAATCCAGGGCATTTGCTTGGTTTTTTCAGTGTTTTCAATGCAGATGCTATTAAAAATGTCACTTTAATTAAAGGTGGGATGCCTGCTCAATATGGCGGGCGATTGAGTTCGGTGGTGGATATTCAGATGAAAGAGGGCAATAATCAAGCGTTTGGCGTAGAGGGCGGCATTGGTTTGATTGCGAGTAGATTCACGGTGGAGGGTCCGATTCAGAAAAATAAAAGCTCATTTATGGTGTCGGCAAGGCGGACTTATGCTTTGGATTTGGCGCAACCCTTTATCAATAAAACCAAATTTGCAGGGACTAATTATTACTTCTACGACCTCAATACGAAGGTCAATTATACTTTGAGCGATAAAGACCGTTTGTATTTGAGCGGCTATTTTGGGCGCGATAAATTAATTTTTAATGCTAAAGAAAGAGGGTTCAATTTTCAATTACCGTATGGCAATGCGACAGCGACTTTGAGGTGGAATCATGTTTTCAATCCAAAGCTATTCATGAACGTTTCAGCTATTTATAACGACTATGATTTTCAAGTAGATGGTGGTCAGGATGTGTTCAAATTGAAGATATTTAGTGGTGTCAGAGATTATAATGCAAAATTGGATTTTGATTGGTTTGCCAATGTAAATCATACAGTTAAATATGGTTTAAATTACACATATCACCGTTTAACCCCCAATGTTGCCAACTTCACAAACGGTGAACAGGACTTTACTAACTCGGATAAAATCAAGCCTAAATTTGCCCACGAAACGGCTCTATACGCAGCCGATGTTTGGAAAGTGACCCCTCAGTTGACGCTTGAATATGGGGCGCGAGTATCTGCTTTTCAGCACGTCGGACCTTACAAATCTACCATCAATGATATTCAATATGCAGCGGGCAAACCTATCAAAACATACACTGGTTTTGAGCCACGCGCCAGTGCCAAATTAAATTTGGATGCGGTTAGCTCTTTAAAATTCGGTATCACTGCTACCACTCAGTATTTGCACTTGGTTTCTAACTCGACGAGTTCGTTGCCTGCGGATGTGTGGGTGCCGAGTTCGGAATTGGTAGCTCCGCAGCGCGGCGTGCAATATGCGATGGGTTATTTCCGCAATTTCAAGGACAATGTATGGGAAACTTCTGTAGAGGTGTATTATAAAAATTTGAAAAATCAAATAGATTATCCCGAAGATTATGTCGGTCAGCCCTCTCAAGACGTTGAGCAAAGTTTCGTTTTTGGGCGGGGCAAGGCTTATGGTGCAGAGTTTTTCATCAAGAAGGCGAAGGGGCGCTTGAATGGTTGGGTAGGCTATACGTGGTCTCGCACTTTAAGGAAATTCCCAGCCGTCAATAAAGGTAAAGAATATCCGTCCACTTACGACCGCATACATGATGTGGTCGTGGTCGCTAATTATCAAATCAATAAAAAATGGGATTTGAATGGCAACTTCGTTTTTGCAACAGGCAATACTTTTACGCCTTTGAAAAGCCTATTTTTCATAGATCAGAAACTCAATATTGATTATGGTGACCGCAATTCGCTGCGTTTGCCGAACTATCACCGCTTCGATTTTGGCGCAACTTTCACACCCAAACCCGATAAAGTAGGCTTAAAATCCAGTTGGACTTTTTCAGTTTATAATGCTTACAATCAACCGAATCCGTTTTTTGTTTATTACGATGTGAAAAATTTTTTTGAAAAAGGGACTGCCAAAGCTACCGCTTTTCAAGTGACTTTGTTCCCGATTATCCCTTCTGTTACATGGAATTTCAAGTGGCATCAAGGTAAAAAAGAGAATAAAATTCAGTAAAATGTCATTGCGAGGTACGTGGCAACTGAGGGGGTGCTTACTTATATATAGTGTTCCGTTTACTAAACTTGCGTAACTTAAAAAAGAGTCCTCTGGACTCATTAATCAAATTTTTTGATAATTTCACTCTTTAGTTTTATGAAATAATTACTCAATAATTAATAATTTACTAATTTATAATACAATGAAAATCAATAGCTTAATCATAATAGTTCTAACAATCTTCGGTTTCGTCGCTTGCGAAAAAGAGTATATTCCGAACCTGCCCGACACGTCTGATGATGTCGTAGTAGAAGGATATATCGAAGCAGGGCGCGATGCCACACCGCCTTACGTCATTTTGACTAAAAGCTTGCCGTTTTTTAAGGAAATAAAAAATGCGAATAACCTATTTATTACAGGTGCTGAAGTATCTGTGAGCAATGGAAAAGACAGCGTGAAACTTCAAGAGTTTTGTTGGAAAGACCTTGACCCCTCAGTAAGGAAGCAAGCAGCGAAGGCTTTTGGTATCCAATTGGATAGTGTAGATGCTAATTTCAATTTTTGCGTTTATCTCGATTTTACTCAAAGAATCAAAGGAGAAGTGGGTAAAACCTATTATTTAACTATAAAAACAAAGGAAGGTAAGATTTTATCGTCCAAAACAACTATCACACGGACTGTGCCGATTGATTCTGCCTTATTTATCAAACCCCCAGGGATTAATAATAATGATACAATGGCTCAAATGCGGGCGTATGCGAACGACCCAAAAGGGCCTGATTTTTATCGCTATTTTACTTCGGTGAATGGTAGTTCGTATGTTGCAGGCGAGAGTTCAGTGACGGATGACGCCTTTTTTGACGGCATCAATACTAAGTTCAATCTCTTTAAAAGCGAGCCTCGTGATGGCCATTCAGACGCCTCCGTATATGGCTTATGGAAACGCGGCGATACCATTTCCATCAAGTTTTGTTCGATTGATAAAGCCCATTTTGAGTTTTGGACTACGCTTGAATTTAATGCGAATAGTGGAGGACCGTTTTCAACTTATACGCGCGTGAAGCATAATATTGTCGGTGGCTTGGGCATTTGGGGTGGCTATAATGCCAGTTATTATGATGCCATTGTGCCGAAAAAATAATATCAACTACTTTTTTATAGTAACGGCGATACCCCTCAGTATCGCCGTTATTTTTTATGACTTTACAATAAATTATCACCTCCCCTTTTTGGTTATTAAAACAATCTTAAATAAAAAAGCCTACTTTTGTACAAAAAAGTGTATGGCGAGAGATAAATATCATGCTCAAGTTAGAATAGCATTAGAAAAAGAAGGTTGGACTATTACCCATGATCCTTACTTTATTCGTTTAGGAAAGCGAAAGGGATTTATTGACTTAGGAGCAGAGATGATTGGGGCAGAAAAAGGTACTGAGAAGATTGCCGTTGAAATCAAAAGTTTTTGTGGTGTTTCAGATGTTGATGAATTTGAAGATGCACTGGGACAATTTCTGCTTTATAAATTAGCATTGATTAAAAAAGAACCTAATCGACAGTTATTTTTAGCAATGCCAATAGATTTTTATAATGACCTTTTTGTTGAAGATACTTTTTTTGAAGAAGTCCTTAAAATTTATCAAGTGCATGTTATTGTTTATGATTATAAAAATATAATTATTGACCAATGGATAAAATAACAAATTATAAAAAAATCGTGCGAGAGTTAGCACAATACATTGCCTCTATTGCCCCTTCGGACGAAAAAGTAGAGACGCAATTAATTATGGATGATGAAAGATGCCATTATTTACTCTATTCCGTCGGTTGGGAAGACAACGATTATAGAGAATATGCCCCTTTTGTACATATTGATATTAAGCCAACAGGGAAGGTTTGGATTCAACATGACGGTACGGATTTGAAAATTGCCCTCATGCTTGTTGAAAAAGGCATTCCTAAAAGTGATATTGTATTAGGGTTTCGTTCTCCATTTCGCCGTAAGGATATTCCTGATTTTGCTATTGCTTAAAATCATTCTACTGAATTTAATACTACATGTAAAAGCAACGGCGATACCCCTCAGTATCGCCGTTGTTTTTATTTAAATTCCTTAACATATTTTTTAAAACCCTACAAAATAAAAGTATAACAAAACTTGATTTAAAAACGCTTTACAGATTTAAATGAGATTAAGAATAGTTGATTGACACTTGGAAAGAGAACGAGAATTCTTGGGCATTGAATAAGCAATAATGAAGCAGATTCAAGGCAAAAGAAAATAAAGAATATGTATTTTTATCATTGCGTTGAATCCTGTCTTTCAA
>JAYUUR010000126.1:0-5799 GCA_043754475.1 Saprospiraceae bacterium
CCCTTTCTTACTTTTAACAAAATGACACCCCCTCAGTATAAAATGCTATTTTAGAACACTTGTTCTAAAGTGGCATTAATCTTTCTTTTTAAATATAAAATAATGGGCACTTTTGAAGTATTAAATACATCATTAGTACAAATGTTCTAAATTTTATAAATAATTGATTATCAATGTTTTAAGTCACTATTGGCTATTTAAAATGTAGGAATGTCTTTCAGATTGTCATTTAAGAAATCTAATACCCGTTGACTAATATTTGCTTCAAAAACTTTCATAATTGAGCTTCTTCTATAAGTTTGGGTATTGTTAATGTCTCTTTAATTTTCATTTTGCAAATTTACATTTTCAACTGTTTCAAAGTATTTAAATGGGGATAAAAGTTACCCCCTCAGTAAAAAAGCCATTTTCAAGCATAAAAAAGAGAAGCTGCCCCACTTTCACGTAAGGCAGCCTCAAATTTACAGGTTTTCCATAAAACCATATTTAGTAGGTCAGTTTTTAACAATTTTAGTGGAAGTCACGATTCCACCTTTTTTGGATAATGTAATTAAATACATACCTGCGGGCATATCTTTTGGATTTAAATCAAATTGAGATTCACCAATAGATAAGGCTTTGGTAAAAATGACTTCTCCATTTAGATTCCAAACTTTCAATTCGACCCCCTCAGTATCAAGTAGTTTTTGAGCATTTTCCAAGACAATTCGGAATTCCCCGCTACTCGGATTGGGCGAAACAACAATTTTACTCAATTCTTCAATATCCAAATCCGAAGCACCATCGTCCGTTCCAAATGGGACTGGGCATATTGCATGGGAAGTTGCGCCCGCAATAACTGTAACGTTTCGACAGAATTTTTTCTTACAAAAACATATATCACCACCGTAATTGGTATAAATGGTCACACATGCTGTGTATGTACCGCTTGCTGGATAGGCATGTACCGGAGAAGTTGGTGTAGTAGTAAAAGCGGTGCCACCATCGCCAAATTCCCAGAAATAGAGGACAATTGGGAAGCTACTGCTTGCTACCACACTCAAAGTGGCGTTCAAACCCGTCGCGACGTAAGGAATACAGGCATTGATAACACAAGGCGGGATTTTACATGAAAAGACATCTTTTTTCTCGCATTTTTGACCATTCGTAAACGTAATGACATAATTAACGGTGATAGGATTTGCCGTAGGTTTTGGACAAATAGTCATGTCTATGCCTGTGGTAGGTGTACCGCTGGCAATAAATGTAGCGGATGAAGCAGAAGAATTGGTCAAACCTGTGAAGAAACCTGCTGAAGGTCCTGCAAAAGTAACATCTCCCAATGAGCCATTCACTACATTAACGGAGACGCTTTTCACAGCACATTGGCTGATTAATCGGCTGCAACACACATCAACTGCCGCTGAATTGAAAACTTGAGTCGTTTTGCAACAGTTCAAAACACACTCAAATTTATCCACCTTCTCACATATTTGCCCATTCATGAAGGTAATAACATACACAACCGTCACCGGATTAGCCGCCGGTTTAGGGCAAACGGTGACGCCTAAACCCGATGTTGGTATGCAGGAGGCTGTAAAATTCATCGAAGTGAGTGAGGAATTGACCAAATTGGTATAGCACGCTGCATTCAAACCAGAGAATGTTACATTGCCTAATGTGCCATTGATGACGCTGATTTTAATGCTTCTGACAGGGCACGGAGAAAATAAACGGCTACAACAAATCTGCTGGTTCGATACATGATTGACTTGTACTAATTTACAACAATCCTTAACAGGGCATTGCAAAGTAACTACTTTTTGACATACTTCACCATTCGTAAAGGTGATGGTATATTGAATGATGACGGGAATAGCTGTCGCAATCGGACAAACCGTAACAGCAGAACTGGGAACAAGTCCCGAGCAAGAGGAAGCCCAAGTCATGGTTGTTAAGGCTGAATTGGTCAAATTGCTAAAGCACGCCGACCAAGGTCCCGTGAACGTTACATTGCCTAAAGAGCCGTTGATAACTGATATTTTGATGCTTTTAACAGGGCATTCTGTTACCAAACGGCTGCAACAGATGTCTTGATTGACAATAGTGCTCACTTGTGTTAATTGACAGCATGAACCGGCTTGAGCCACTAAATTGCCTTGAAAAACGAATAAAAGCGTCAGAAATAGAAGGCTTTTCCTAAGCGTATTCGTTAGGATACTTCGAAAACGTAAGATATTTTTCATAATAATTTAATATTGAGAATATTAAATAATACGCCTACTCTTTACTTGGATTTTCGGCTTCTTCCATGAATGTAATGCTCTCCGGGCAATGACATAGGCTGTGCGTGGTGCAGAAATCGAAGTCCGCATAAACGGTTTATTCATCCATGTAGCATGAAAAAAATATGGTCTCAATAAAGTTTTATGGATTTTAAAGATTGTTCACCTATCAATTGTCGATGTGTCTTGTTTTCACTTTCAGGTAGTTTTAATCACAATCAGTCATTTCAGGTTAACGGCATTTTCGGAGAATTACATTGCTAAGTCTTAAAAATAGCATTTCACTGTGTTCATACAAATATAAGGTATAAAATGTTAAAATGCTAAAAATGAGTAGGGGCATGAATTGTTAAATTGATTTTTTAAGCTATGGGAACAAAAAAAAATAATTTACCTGTAAATTTAAAAATGTTTACCTGATATCTGGAAATAAATGGTTGATTTTAAAGATTAGAACAATTGTTCTAATTGCCTTGAAATTAGGGTTTCCTATTTTCAACAAAATAATACCCCTCAGTATAAAATGCCATTTTAGAACAAGTGTTCTAAAATGGCATCAATCATTCTTTTAAAATATAAAATAAAGAACACTTTCATAGTGTTAAATATGCCATTAGAACAAATGTTCTAATTTTATAAATAATTCATTATTAATACTTTAAATTAATCTATTCAACACAAATGGGTATTTCCGTATAATTGAACAGAGTTTTTCTGTACATCTAAATCAGTCCAATTTTAACACTTTTCGAGGCAATAAACCATCTCTTTGAGCGGTATGCCATATAAAAGAGGCGATAATTGTAGCGGCTTGCTTGAGGTCGCTTTCAATGAGTTGATCCCATGTATCCATATTTGAATGGTGGGTGCGGCTCATGTAATCTATTGGGTCTTGAATGAATTGGAAGCCTGGTATCCCTGCTGCATCGAAAGATTGATGGTCAGTGCCACCCGTGTTGGAAATGGTGATGGTGGTGGCGTCCAAATCTTTAAACGGCTCCAACCAGCTTCTAAAAATAGTCCTCACCCCCTCATTATCTTGCAAATAAATGCCTCTGACTTTGCCTGTGCCATTGTCCAAATTGTAGTAAGCAGATATTTTCGCTTGTTCAGGCTTCACGGATTGAACCGTTCTGCCTTTCAGTTCAGCGAAATGCTGCCCAACATAGCCAATCGAACCCAATAAACCTTGCTCTTCGCCTGTCCACAAAGCCATTCGTAGAGTCCGACGCGGTTTTATGCCGCTCTCTTTAATGGTTTCAGTCAAAATACGAGCAACTTCCATCATGACTGCAGAACCCGCTGCATTATCCGTAGCACCCGTACCCGAATGCCATGAATCCAGATGTGCGCCGAACATCACTACCTCGTCTTTTAAGTCCGTACCGGGTATTTCAGCAATCACATTATGCTCCATTTTGTCAGGATTTGTATATTCAGCCTTGATTTCCATGCTCAATTTGACAGGAATCCCTTTGCTCACCATTCTAAAAATCTTGTTGTAATGCTCTAAAGAAATGGTCAATTGTGGCAATACTTCTGCTTTTTCATCTCTCGCTGCGCCTTCTTTAGCGGATGCGCCCGATATGAAGACAGTGCCTAAGTCGCCTTTAAAACTGCGGTCAATGGTTGCCAGAGGTTTTTCTTCATACAGCATTTTTTTAAGGGCTTTGGTAAAATCGTTATCGCCAAAACCGAAATTGCGTAGCGTGCGCGGCGTAGGCTTGGGTGCGTTCGCCATTTCTAATAATTCGGAATCTGTCAACCGTTTGGCTTGTGCTTCAAAAGGGGGTTTAACAACGCGTATGGTATCTGTTAATACGAATTTTCCGCCCAATTTGCCTTTATATTTGGCTAATTCTTCGATTGTATTGGCAAAAAGATACACGACTTCACCACTGACAGTGCCTTTTGTAGAAGGTGACCACGCTTTTGGATAGCCTAAAATAGGAAAATAATTAGGCTCTAAACCGTGCATTTCAAAGTGTTTGAGTTCCCAACCGCGTCCGAAAGGTCCCCATTCTTCGGTGTGTACATTTTGTAAACCCCAGCCTGTTAACTGTGTTTGCGCCCATTTAGTTGCTTTGTCGAGCATGGGCGAACCCGTCAGTCTTGGACCGTAAACATCCGTGAGATAGAAAGCAGTTTCCATCACTTTGCTTTGTTCCATGCCGTGTTTACGGATAATTTTGTTGATTTTCTCATCGGGTGCATCTTGTGAAAATAGCGTTGTGCTTAAAATGCCGCATAGAAGTAATGGTAAAATTAATTTTTTCATACTGCTTGGTTTTAATTAAATGATAGGATGATTTTTAGCTAAATATGTAAATAATGGATTGAAATAATCGCGGAGCGATTGAATGTGAATAACCTTCGATGCAATCGGAGGGTTAAAGTATATGGACTGCCATAACTGCGGAGCAGTTGAATGTAAAAATAAACAGCTATAAAAATGCGAAAATCTAAACAGGTTTAATAATCTCTTTAGACGAAACGGTGTTATTTGCCAATATCCAGTGAAAATTATACTTTTAGAACAATTGTTCTAACTTTTATAACTAATTGGTTATCAATCTGAATGACAAAAAAAGCCAAAGCGGAAATTGCTGCGCTATGAGTATATCCGACCCAGATATTAAAAATATATTTTGAATAATCTAAAATAAACATTATATTTGTTTGAATAAATTTAATTTATCAATATTTTAATTTGAATTTAAATTTATTATCAAAATTATTATTAACTCTAAATTTCTCATCATGAAAACAGTTCTTTTTGTAGCATGTTGCTTTGCACTGCTCGTGGGTTGTAATAACCCTAAGCCATCAGAATCCACTACTACACCTTCCACTGAAACGACAAAGAAAGACATGGCACCTCAACCAGCAGAATTTGCCGACCCTAAATACGTTGCAATAGGCAAAAAAGGCTGGGGACAATTGGCTTCTGGCGACATTGACGGTTGGATGAGCAGCTTTGCCGACAATGCCGTTTATGTTTGGAGCAGCGGCGATAGTTTAGCTGGTAAACCCGCCATCACCCAATATTGGAAAGACAGAAGAACTAAAACGATTGATTCCTTAAAATTCATGAATGAAGTCTGGCTTCCCATTAAAGTCAATCAAGCGCAAAGCGTCGAACAATCCGGTAATTGGTTGTTGAGTTGGCATCAAGTGGATGTTAAGTATAAAAATGGTAAAAAATTGAACTTTTGGACCCATACCGATATGCATTTTGATAGCAATGACAAAATTGATCGGGTGATTCAATATATAGATAGAGCACCCATTAATGCGGCATTGGGCATCAAATAAGGTTAAATGCACTAAAATGCAAAATGGAAAGGCTTCAGAACCTTTCCATTTTGCATTTATACTGAGGGGGTCATTTTTTAAATCCTATATTTAAATTTTATCTTAAATTTGCCCCTACCCACTACTTTTAAATTATAAAACAAATACATTATGAAAGTCATTCGTCTGCTGATTCTCGCTTTAATCATTTCAAACCTTGCCTGCTCCACCGCTAAAAAAG
>JAYUUR010000127.1:0-17397 GCA_043754475.1 Saprospiraceae bacterium
CGTTTTATAAGACTTTATTTTGCCTTCTTTTTCCCATAATCGGAGGGTTTTAGGCGTAACGCCTAATGTTTTGGCAGCTTCATTTATTGTTATCATAGCAAATTAAACATTAATATTAAATAAATAAATAAATGTTAAGTTTAAAAATGTTTAATTATTTGCACTCTGTTACCTACCCTTTCAATAAATAATCTGCATCAAACACTTTACCCCCATCATCGCCAAAAGTAACGGCATAATTAAAGCCTTTATTGATGGCAAAAGCCCCATATTCCCCTGCTTTATTGATAGCAATAAATCCGACTTGAAAGTCTTTCGCTTTTGTAGGATTGATTTTAACGATGCGTTCACAGGCGATTTTGCAAGCTTCCAAAGGCGTTTTACCCATCCGCATCATCTCCACGACCACATGCGTGCCGGCTACACGAATCACCTCCTCCCCTTGCCCGGTTGCAACTGCTGCCCCAATTTCATTATCCACAAACAAGCCTGCGCCGATGATAGGCGAATCGCCCAAACGACCCCGCATTTTGAAGCCCATGCCGCTCGTGGTACACGCACCCGAGAGGTTGCCCAAAGCATCCAAAGCGATAGTGCCCATAGTATCGTGATTGAAGTCGCCATTATCCAAATACTGAGGGAGTGCTGATGTGCCGCCGCCCGTTTTCCCTTTTTTCGCCTTGCTTTGCTGATGCTCAATATTCATAACAGGCTTATATTCCGATTTTTTAAGCCAATTTTTATAGGCTTTATCAGCATCCGCAGAGAGTTTGGTAGGTTCTTTTTTAAATCCGTTTTGCAGGGCAAATTGTAATGCCCCCTCCCCTACCAA
This sequence comes from Saprospiraceae bacterium, assembly GCA_043754475.1. Taxonomy (GTDB): domain Bacteria; phylum Bacteroidota; class Bacteroidia; order Chitinophagales; family Saprospiraceae; genus JAAFJT01. The sequence goes on from JAYUUR010000127.1 coordinate 833, forward strand.
CATGACATGGGGCGTGGTTTCCATCACTTTTCGAGCGACTGAAATGGGGTGTTTAATATGCTCTAAAAAAGCCACTGAACCACAATTCGCTTTTTCATCCATGATACACGCATCCAATGTCACCTTGCCATCGCGGTCAGGATTAGCACCCAAACCGACGCAACAACTTATATCATTTTCTATCGAAATAGCCCCTGCTTCAACGGCATCTAAAGCCCGCCCATTTTTTTTAAGCACTTCCCAAGCCACTTTATTCACGGGCAAACCACTGTCCCATGTAGAAACTACAATCGGTTTATTGCCCATCATAAAATACTCTCCAAGGGATGAATGAGGGGGTGTTGCAAAAGCACTTTTAATAGTTGTTAAAAAGGGCAAGCTGAATGCCGACCAACGGATGAAATTTCTTCTTGATTGCATACTATTTTTTTTAAACCCACACTATAAATATTTTTTTACCTTCATGATTAACCCATTCTGTCTTCCAAGATTTCACTTCTGTATGATCGAAAATAATCAGATACCCCTCAGTCAATTCGAGCCGATCTAAATAATCAACGAGCTGTGATAAACCCTCTTCATGAGCGGCTTTCCCGCGCCAAATTTTAAGTTCTGCTACATATTTATGCTGATAAAAAGTGATACTGACATCTAAGCGGCGTTCTTCTGAAATTTGAGGCTCTTTAAAATCATAGCCATGCCCATTCAAGATAGGTTTCATAAAAGCGAGAAAAACCAATCTGCCATGGCGTTCCAAAAAATCACGGTCTCTTTTGCTGTATTGTTCGCGCATAAAAGACTGAAATTTCAGCAACACCAATTCCATATTGAGGTGATTGTCTTTCAATCTAAAATCTTTACCAATCGTATATTCTGCTAAAGAAAGCTCTGATTTCGTTTTTGAAGTCATGTAGTGATATATCAATTCTTCATAAATTCTATTATGAATTTTTATACCGCGTCCATTTTTAATAATACCGTACATAATGCCCAAACTGATAATCGGATTATGCACATTATAATCTTGAAACTCTACATCAATCAGCATTTTATACACTATTCTGTATAAATCAGGATTATTTTCTAAATTTTTAATGACTGTTTCAAAATTGGTGTTACTTTCTAAAACAAGTTGTCGGACTGTCTTTTCCAAATCTTGTTCTGTCCATTCCTTGGTTTCTTTAGTGGGCAAAACATCTTCATCCATCATTTTACACAATTTACTGACTAAAAACGGATAACCCGACGTGTAATAAAACAAGCGTTCTGCCATGTATTGCGTATCCATTTTCACACTTTTTTCAGCCACATAATTATCCAACATCGGTTTTATTTCAACCGGCAGCAAATTCATATCTACCTTAAATTCCGCCGCAATATTCCAAGGGGAATTGTATTTCTGCTCTTCATCCGGGCGTATTTTCAATTTCAGTGATTTCACATCGTGAACCCCTGCTAACACAACCGCATGAAAAGTTTCAGCACTCCGCCTATCCAAATATTTATGGCGCAACATAGCGAGGAAGCTGACAAACAGTTGGTTATTACTGCTTTTATCTACTTCATCTATTAATACAACCGCTTTTTTATTAAGAGTCTCTATAAAATCCGTAATCTTATCGGATACCATACTGAAGTTAGTCACCTCCGTCGCCATTTCTGAAAGTACGGCTGACTGACTTGGGTAACGCCTTTTAATGCTCCTCGACAGAAGATCAAGAAACCCTTTTGAAAATAATTTCTCATCTTGAAAAATAGCATCCCCGATGCCTTCAAAACTGATGTTGAACACAAGATATTGACCTGTTTTTTCAAGGATTTCCGCTAAACTATATAAGGTCGTGGTCTTACCATACTGACGGGGGCGGTTGATGATAAAATAATCACCTTCCTCTACCATCTTTTGCGTTTGCGCTAATTTAGCCGAAACATCAGCCATATAATGCACATCGGCAAAACAGAGACCCGTAATATTGAATTTTTTAGGCATATTGTCATTATTTTTTCAAAACAAAGCAAAATTACATAGAAAATGGAAAGTTAAGGCTTAATATTAAAAGCATATTAAGAACTTTCAAAGTTATCTTTATTTTTGTTTTTCTTTACAAATCAATAAACAAACCTGAATTATGAATGTCCAAATTAAGTATTTTCTGTTTCTAATTTGCCTACCCTCTACCCTTTTTGCTCAAAAATTCTCTACCATCGAGATTAATCGGTATCAACAACAAGCCCAGCAAGTGACCATTATCCGCGATAATTGGGGCATTCCGCATATTTATGGAAAGACCGATGCGGATGCTGTTTTTGGCTTGCTCTATGCCCAATGCGAAGACGATTTTAAGCGCGTGGAGATGAATTATATTGAAAAATTGGGGCGTTTATCCGAAGTAAAAGGCGAATCTGAATTATACAATGATTTACTCATTCGTCTATTAATTGACTCCACCGCAGCCATTGCCGACTATAAAAAAGCCGAACCCTGGCTTAAAAAACTCTTGGACGCTTATGCGGATGGTATTAATTTTTATCTCCATAAACACCCCTCAGTAAAACCCGCTTTATTGCACCGTTTTGAACCCTGGTATCCCCTACTTTGGACGGACGGCAGCATCGGGGCTATCAATACCGCCGATATTACCACCGACGATTTGAAAAGCTTTTATTCGGGCAGTAAGGCTACTTCAGAAGTGATGCCCAAACCCATTTCTGAAAAATCAAAAGAGTTGGCTGGCTCTAACGGATTCGCTTTTGCCCCTTCAAAAACAGCCTCGGGCAATGCTATTTTGTACATCAATCCGCACGTCACTTTCTATTTCAGACCCGAAGTGCAGGTGCAAAGCGAGGAAGGCTTGAATACTTACGGGGCGGTCACTTGGGGGCAATTTTTCGTTTATCAAGGCTTCAATGAGCATTGCGGATGGATGCACACCTCCTCGAATGTGGATGTAGCCGATATTTACGGTGAGAAAATTATTACTAAAAATAAAAAGCTGTTTTATGAGTATGATAAAAAATTAAGACCCCTCAGTCAAAGGCGTATTATTCTGAAATATTTGGATGGTAAAACGCTTAAAACCAAGCCCATTACCACCTATTTCACCCATCATGGACCTATCATGGCGAAAAGAGAAGGCAAATGGGTGAGCCTAAAATCATACAATCGCTCCATGACGAGTCTGATTCAAAGTTGGAAACGCACCAAAACCACAGGGTTTGAAGACTATAAAAAAGTGATGGATTTGAAGGGAAACACCTCAAATAATACTGTTTTTGCCGACGATAAAGGTAATATTGCCTATTGGCATGGCAATTATGTCCCCATCAGAAATAAAAAATGGAATTGGGCAAAGCTCATGGATGGCTCGACTTCCGCTACTGAATGGAAAGGATTGCACGGCGTAGATGAAACGGTGCATTCGTATAATCCCATTAATGGCTGGCTGCAAAATTGTAACTCTACCCCATTCACAGTGGCAGGTGAAAATAGCCCTAAAAAGAGCAATTATCCGCCGTATATGGCGCCCGATGGAGAAAATTTTAGAGGCGTTAATGCCGTAAATGTCTTAAAAAAGGGTGAAAATTATACGCTTGATAAGGTCATTGCTTCGGGATATGACAATTATTTGGCAGCTTTTGAGGTCTTAATTCCGGCTTTGGTCGCTTCTTTTGAAAAAAATATAACACCCAATGATTCCCTTTATGCCGCTTTGGCTGAACCCATTGCCCTCTTAAAAAAATGGGATTATCGAGTGACTGAAAACTCTGTGGCAACGACTTTGGCAATAGAATGGGCGCAAAAACTCAGCCCTGCCATTCAAAAACTCTATATTGATGAAGGTGATATAGATCAAGTAGAAAGCACCAAACGATTCGCCGCCACTGCCAAAGCCGACCAATTATTGCCTTCTTTATCAATGGTTGTCCAAGAATTGAATAGAAAATTTGGCAAATGGCAAGTGCCTTGGGGCGACATCAACCGTTTTCAACGCATATCCGGCGATTTACAATTGAAATACGATGATAATCTGCCCAGTTCGCCCGTTGGTTATGCCTCTGCATTATGGGGCTGCTTGCCTTCTTACAACAGCCGTTATTATCAAGGCACTCAAAAAAGGTATGGTGTGGGTGGTAATAGCTTCGTTTGTGCCGTTGAATTTATCAAAAAAGATGCGAACGGCGTTTCTAAAATAAAAGCCAAATCTTTATTGGCAGGTGGTCAAAGTGGCGATCCTACTTCTAAGCATTTTAATGATCAATTAGACATGTACACCAAAGGTCAATTTAAAGATGTGCTGTTTTACAAAGAAGATGTGCTGAAAAATATGGAGCGTACTTATCATCCGGGAGAGTGATAATTTTAGATAAATACCAATTCAGCATAAAATCAGTATCGTTTTGATGCCAAATCAACATCAATTTTATACCACGAATTTTACGAATGAACGAAGGCTTGCCAATTTGGATGTGGCACGCCCACACGTAGATTAGCAAATATTCGGCTATTGTTTAATTCGCGGCGCAATAAAAACAAACAAATTTTTGGTTTATAAATAGTTTATAAAAATAAAGTCCACACACACCCTCTTTTTTCTTTGTGTGTGTTTGATTTTGCTTTGTATTCTTTGTTATATTTGCAGGGCCTTGTAACTTATTGATTATCAATAAGTTACAAGGCTTAATAGAGACATTTATGGGTGTCAAAGGAGACAAAAATGGGTGGGTATGGAGACATTTATGGGTGTCAAAGGAGACAAAAATGGGTGGGTATAGAGACATTTATTATTTTTTGTCTCCATTCTGAATTATTTTTTATTTCTTTGCTAATAATTTGTAGTTGAAATGTTAAAAGTTTGGAATCAGCCTTTGAATATTTTAATTTAATTATAGAAATATATATTCCTAATTTTATAGAAATGTAGATTTATAGTTTTATTGAAATATAGATTTATTATTTTATAGAAATATAGATTTCTAATTTTATATAAATTTAGAATGATAGAAAAAAAAGAAATAGTGCCCTACAAAGACCCCGACTTGGTCATTTTGCGGAATCCCGTCGCTAAAGCCAAATTTGGTTTGTCGTTGGTTCAGACTAAAATTTTGTTTGAGGTGATTGCTTTTTTTAAAAACAACCCCGAATCCAAGATAATGCGCTTTTATGTGCGCGATTACCTCAATAAATTGGGTTTGGATAGCCACAACCTCAAATCCTATGTGGATGAAATAGAAGCTATGACGCGTCTGCATCTGCAAATACCCGAAGGCGAAACACGCAAGGGAATTAACTATTTGGCGGTGAATCTATTGGCAGGTGCAAGGTTTAGGATTGATGAGCAAGGCTACGGTTACGTCGATGTCGAAATTTCAGAAATGCTGAAACCCTATTTCATGGAAATCGCCAAAGGTGATTTTTTCTATTATCACATTGTTAATACGCGCATTCTCAAAAGTACCTATTCTATCAAATTGTATTTATTGCTCAAATCCTATAAGCGATTCCGAACCCTTGAAATACCGGTGGCAGAGCTGAGAAATATCCTCGAAATCCACCCCAACGAATATCAACGCTACAAAGACTTTAAAAAAAGGGTTCTCGAACGCGCTCGGGTAGAGTTGAAAGAGAAAAACGATATATATTTTACTTATGATGAAATCCGTGCTCGCCCCAATAATCAAAAAAGTGAGGTCATCAAAATCGCTTTTTATATTCATGATAACCCCGATTCGCAAGAGGTGAGGGATAAGGTGAAGGCGTTGGAAAGGCAGATTAGTCCTAAGAAAAAACCAAAGGCGCTGACTGCCGAAATGCCATTTATGGACGCTACTAACTTGTCTGACCCCCTCTCCTACTCTCTTGAAGAGGCGGTTGTGGCTTTTACACCTGCTCATGATTCACGCATTCAACATACCCCCCCCTCAGTAAACAAGCCAATTTCTGATGAATCTGACCTCCAACGCATCAATGAACTGTTTAAAATATTTGATAAAGAGGCTTCGGATAAAGAAATCACTGATTTTGTTGAAGGATTGCAACGTTCCCAAGAAGCCATTTTAGACGTTTTGCTCTATGCCCAAGCCGAGCATAAAAAAGGCAACACCATCAAAAGTATTTATGCTTACATGGTGAGTGGTTTGAAAACCAATATCGGGAAAGGTTTATATGCCAAAGAGAAGGCTAAACGCGACAAATCGGAGCAACTTAAAAAAGCGCAAGCTGAACACGCTCAAATAATGGAATGGATAGAGCGCGAGTTTCGCCCCATCGAAATTCAACATTATTACGATTTGGGCAGCGATGCAGATACCGAATTGAAGAGAGAATTTCTAAATCAAAAACGGAATGATGCCGAAACGACCCCCTCAGTACGAGCCCGTTTTTTTCATGCCGATGGCACACTCAAACAAGATGAATTGCGCATGGCGATGGGCATCGATATTAGCCGAAGCAAGGGAGAAACCGCTGAATCCCTTTTTAAGCAATGGGCATTAGAAAAGAAAAATGTCAGGATTAATAAAAGCGGCTCTTTGTGGCAAATAGTTGAGGAGTTAATTTTTTAGAAATTTAGATTTATATAATTCTATAAATAAATTTTTACAGATTTCTATTAAAATATAATTCAAGATTTATATAATTATAAAACTATCAATCTTTGAAAATGAAAATTATTACAATCGCCCATCAAAAGGGCGGGGTTGGGAAAACAACCTTGGCATTGAATCTTGCTGCCTGCTTCCGGGAAGGCTTATCGGTGGGCTTGCTCGATGCGGATTTGCAAGGCAGTCTTAAAGGTTTGGAAACCATGTTGGAAGGTTTGGAACTGATACAATACGATAACAATCCAAAGAGTCTGCGCGAGGTTCAGAAGGATTTGCTGATAGTGGATACCCCACCCTATCTGACGGCTCAGTTGCCTGATATTTTTGCGGTTTCTGATTTCGTATTAGTGCCTACCAAAGTCGGTTTTTTGGATGTGATGGCTATTAGAGCCACTATTCATTTATTGAAAGAATCGCAGCAAAAGCACCCCAATCTGAAAGCGGCCATTGTACTCAACATGGTTAAACCCCGCACAACAGTTAATGAAGAAATCAGAGATATACTTAAAGATTATGGCTTGCCTGTTCTCAAAACTGCCATTTCGGATAGAGTGAGCTACACCCGTTCGGCTATTACGAGCGGTGTATTTGCAGGCGACGATGAAAAAGCCAAAAACGAAATAGCCTCATTAGCCGACGAAATTTTGACTTTTTTAGAATTGTAGAATTGTAGAATTATAGATTTCTAAATTTATATAAAAATATGGAGAAGAATTACAAGGAAAAGCGCAACAGCTTTGCAGAAAGGCTCAGATCTGAGCCGGCAGCCGTCAATATTCAGCAAGTAGAGCCGATAGTGCCCGTTATGCCAAAAATAGAAGAACCCAAAGCAGAAGAAATACAAATCAATGCTTGGATTCCGAAAGACCTCATGAAGCGGGTGAAAACAAAAGCGGTGATGGACGAAAAAAGCATCAAAGAAATAGTCGTGGAGGCATTAATGCGCTATGTGGGTGAATAAGTGTTCTATTTTTATATAATTCTATAAATTTAGATTTACATAATTATAAATTTATAAAAATCTAAACGCCTCATTTAAAAAATAGCGATGAAACAAGAAAATAGCGTGATGCTTTTTCAAGAAAAACAAATACGCCACGTCTGGCTAAAGGGTATCCACAAATTGTAGATACCCTTGCCGTAGATACTGAGGGGGGTAAACAGCGCATGACTTGCTCCAATCGGCAAGGCATTTTTCGCATCATTATGTCCGTGCCCTCGCCCAAAGCCGAGCCATTTAAAATGTGGCTTGCACAAGTAGGGGAGGAGCGGATTCAAGAAATCGAAAACCCCGAAATCGCCGTAGAACGCGCCAGAGAAACTTATAAAGCTAAAGGTTACTCGGACGAATGGATAGAAACTCGCTAAAGCTACCTTCGGAATAACGCCATCTGAACATAAAACGCTCAAAAACTTGGATAAAGAAAATCTCCGCGATCACATGACCAATCTTGAACTCATTTTTACCATGTTGGGCGAAGAGGCCACTCGTCAAGTAGCAATCAAAGAAGATGCTCAAGGCTTTCCTTAAAACCATGATGCATCCCAGCGAGGCGGCGCCATGGCAGGCGATGCCCGTCAGGGTTTTGAAAAACGTGAAAATATGAAAGTTGTCAGCCCTGAAAACTTCCTCAATTTTTTGTGGATTTGTTTACCCTCAGTGGTGTTTTATCTGTGGATTTTTTTACCCAATTTGAGATATGAAAAAAAGATGTGGATGCACGTTTTTTTAAGATGGATGAAAATGGACGTAATTAATTTATTATAACACTATTTTTTACACTCCCTTGTCATTCAGTATTCCTTCTGAATGACAAAAGAGGGGTAGTATGATTTTTTCATATAATAAATATGAAAAAATTTTTAAAAGTAACAGGTTATTTCTTGTTAGGTGTAATAGTTTTACTTCTCATTATAGTTTTATCATTGCAAACACGTTGGGCAAAAAATCTGATAAGAGACAAAGTACAAACTTATGTACAACAAAAAACGAACACCTCTTTTGAAATCGGTCAGATTGATTTCAGTTTTCCTAAATGGATAGAAATAGATGGCTTATTCATGTTGGATAAAGCCAATGACACTCTTGTGTGGGGTAAACAAGTGAAGATTGATGTTGATATGATTGCCCTTATTCAATCTAAATATGTGATTAATAAAGTTGTTATAGACCAATTTTATGTCAATCTTTATAACAAAGAGGCAGACAGCACTTACAATTATCAATTCATACTCGATGCTTTTAAATCAAAAGAGACAGTCGTCAAAGCAAAAGATACGACCCAAGTTTTGAATTTAATAGTTAAAGACATAGACATCACTCATACTCAATTCAAACAAAAAGATTATTATTTAGGCAATTTTATGGATGTCAACTTGCAAAAGTTTCATCTGAATGTGGACAGTATTAATCTGCAAGACTTGCATGTGGATATCAATGATTTGATGGTAGAAGGCTTGGATTTTAGATATTTAATTACCAAACCGCAAAAAACATCTGATGGCAAATCGTCTAATCCACTTTTTACGATTAATAGGACTATTATCAAAAACAGCCATATTTATTTTGAAAATAAACCTGATTATTTGTTGACCGATAATTATATCAATTATTTGGACATCGTGGATTTAAATAACACCTCCCAATTAAACACATATAGCACCAGCTCGATTGTACTCAATAATAGTGCTTTTCTTTTCCAACATAAATCTGAAAATGAAGTAGTAAAAGTGGTCGCTGATACACTGACTGCTATTGCAAATAACAATACTTCTTTGGGTATTATTATTAAAGATATTGCCTTGCAAAATAATTCTGTTGTTTATAATAATATATCTCAACCCCAAAAACGAGCGGGTTTAGATTATTATCATTTAGATATAAAAGGGTTAAAATTACTGGCTTCCAATAGCAAATTTGATAATGGCAATATAAAAACAAACATCCAATCCTTTGGATTTAGGGATAAAAGCGGCTTTGCGATTGATACGCTCAGCGGTGTGGTCAATATGGACAGCAGCAATGTGGATATTAAGAATTTTTATGTGGAAACGCCGTATTCAAAAATTGCTGCAACGGCTTTGATTTATCCCCAATCGTTTAAAGGGGGTAATAAACAAAAATTCCCTTTGCCCGATAACGAAATAAAATTAACACAAACAATTATCAGTCGAAAAGATTTAGAATTATTGGCGGATACGCTAGCAAAAAGGTATAAAAAACAATTGGATGTCTTGGGCAATTTGTCTGTTGATGGGCATATCAAAGGCAATGTCCATAAAATATACATTCCCTATTTGGTCGTTAATTCCCTTAGAAACAAGGATTTAAGCATTAATTTAACAGGTGATGTGTCTAATCCGACCGATACCAAAAAAATATTTTACAACCTGAATTTGAAAGATGTTTCTGCTTCTAAAGAATTGATATTGCCCTTTATTCCCGTAGTAAAGACAAACGGCCGTTTGTCTTTACCCAATCGGTTGAGTATAAAAGGCTTGGTCAATGGCAATATGCAAAATGTGAATACCCGTGTGACACTCAATTCTGCTTATGGCAGTGCGGATGTAAAAGCCGCTTTGAAAGGTTTTCAAAATCCTCAAAAAATGGGGTATGATGTGGTGCTCAATGCTGAAAATTTAGAAACAGGTAAATGGATTGGGCGTGATACGATGTTAGGTTTGTTGAATGGTCAAATTACGGTCAAAGGAAACAATGGTTTTGATGTGAAGACCAATAAAATGTCTGTATTAGCTGCCATTCAATCTTTTAGATTTAATCAAAATGTCATCAATAATATCAAAACCGACCTTGATTTGAACAGCGGTATTGTCAGTGGTAAAGCGTCTATTGATGATGCATTGATAAAAATCATGTTCGACGGTAAAGCCAATTTACAAACTGACTACCCCTCAGTAATTGCGGTTGTCAATGTTCCTAAAGTAGATTTATTAGCCTTAGGATTTACAAAAGACAGTTTAATTGTGAGTGCTTTTACGCGACTAAAAGTTGAAAACTCATCGCCACAAAATCTAAATGCCCTTATCCAAATAGACAGTAGCGTCATTGTAAAAGGCTCTCAAACGATTCAATTAGATAGCGCACGTGCTTTAGCCTTTGTTAGAAATGATACCACATTTATAGATGTCGTTTCGCCTTTTGTAGATGCTCAATTAAATAGCACTGTTTATTACAATCAAATGGCGGCTTTTGCCCAAAAGATAGTTAATCAATTTATGCCGCCTGCAATGGCTCAAAATGTGCCAAATGATAATAAAAATGCTCAAAATACTGAGGGGTCTAATGGTACTAAAAATGCCCAAAATGTCATTGCGAGGGACGTGGCAACTGAGGGGTCTATGAATGCCGCTATTTCAATTAAACCCAATGAGGCTTACAGTGCTTTTGTTAAGGATTTAAAATTTGATGACCCTATTCAAATAAATGGAGACATCACAACTGCCAATGTGGACAGTGTTGTGAATGTTAAACTTAATGTGCCGACGTTGACGATGGGTTCGTTGCATGTATCGCCGACACACGGGACTGTTTTGGGTAGAAGTGATTCTTTATTAGTCAATATCGTGACTGATACACTTCAAGCGAGCAGTTTATTCTTGTATGATGCGCGAATTGATGGTAGTTTTTCTAAAAATCATGTGAGTACGCATATTTTAACGAATGATGTGAATCATAAAGAGCAACATGCTTTGACAGTTTTTGCTGTACCTAATAATGACGCAGGCTATGATATTTCATTGGGAAAAGATTTATTATTGAATAAAATAAAATGGCTTGTCAATGAAAACAATCAAGTAAAAACAAGCCCCGAAGGATTTAATGTCCAAAATTTCAGTATCAGCAATGCGCAACAACAAATAAAAGTAAATAGTGAAACGGCATTGACTACCAGTCCTATATTGGTGACTGTTACTGATTTTAAATTGAACACCCTTTCATCTTTGTTAGATCAAAAAACATTTCCTGTAGATGGTGTAATGAATGCCGATTTAAAAGTCAGTGATTTAAAAAACACGATTCCGACATTGGACGGGCAGATAAAAATAGATTCTATTATTTTTCAAAATACGAGCATTGGCAATTTGGATATGCACGCACAAAGTGAAAAAGGGAATGTAAATGTAGATGGTAAATTATTTGGCAACGGTAATGAAGTCAATTTAACAGGCGTTTATGCAGCTAATAAAATTGACGCAACCATCAAATTGAATCCACTGACAATGACCACCGTGGAATCCTTTTCTCAGAAAAATTTAAAGAGCAGCACAGGTACGATAACAGGCGATATTAAAATAACAGGTGAACCGACAAAGCCTATTTGGAATGGTCAGATTGTGTTTAATAACGCTCAAACAACGGCGGCTGAATTTGGCACTTTTATTAAAATAGATAATCAAACTGTGCGCTTGGACTACCCCTCAGTATTTTTTGATAAATTGACTATTCAAGACGGTGTTAATAATACGCTGTCTATTGACGGCTCAATATCACAAACAAAAACAAATGATTTTACAACAGATTTAGTGATTCGCTCCAAAGGTTTTCGCGCTTTAAACAATACGGCTGCTGATAATCAAATGATTTATGGCACTGCCTTTATAGATATGGACGCGCAAGTAACGGGCAATGTTTACACCCCTAATCTAACAGGTAATTTAGTTGTTAAAAAAGGTACAGATGTGACGTTTGTGCGTCAAGTTGTGCCGCCTTCTGCTCAAGAAAGGGATGGTGTCATAGAATTTATAAACAGAGATACAATTGATAACTTATTGTCAACCAAGACATTACAAGATTATTTAACTGCCCAACAATCTAAAAAAACAAGCACCTTAAATTTTAACTTAAATCTTGAAGTTGAAAAAGAGGCTAAATTCGTCATCATTGTTGACCCTATCACGGGCGACGAATTGCAAGTGCAAGGTACAGCACGTATTAATGCAGGAGTTAATCCTAATGGCAGCATGGGTTTAGTAGGCACTTATGATTTAAGTCAAGGCAGTTATGAAATGAGTTATCAATTCATTAAGCGAAAATTTACTTTGCTTGAAGGCAGTGCTATCACATTAAGCGGTGACCCGATGAAAGCAGAGGTGGATATTACGGCAGCTTATGATGTTAAAACGCCCGCTATTGATTTAATTAAAAATGAAATTGGTGGCTCGACAGCGATAGGCAATGATATTTATAAGCGCAAAACGCCCTTTCGAGTTTTATTAAAAGTAAAAGGTCAAGTTGATAAACCTGAAATTGGGTTTGATATTATTTTACCCGAAAAAGCAGAAGGTGTCACGACCGAAATGGCAACCACTATTAATAATAAATTAGACCAATTGCGGGCTGATCAATCTTCTATGAATAAACAAGTATTTGCCATTTTGATTTTAAATAAATTTATCGGAGAACAAAGCAGTGATTTTTTTGCAAGCAACAACGGTGGCAATAGTTTATTGAGTAATGAAAGTGTCAGTAGTTTTTTAAATGGTGCCATCAATCAAATTGCCAATGATTTAATTAAAGGTGTGGATGTCGATGTTAATTTAAAAAATGTAGACGACGATCCGAATGCACAACGCACCGATTTAAATGTTGCTTTGGGCAAAAATTTCTTAGACGATAGATTGAATATCAGTGTGGGTAAAAGTTTTACGGTAGATGGAACAAATCCAACGACAAGTAACAACAACAATAATACGCAATTCATTCCCGATGTCAATACCACTTATAAATTGTCGAAAGACGGCAGATTTATGCTAAGAGCTTATAGAAAAAACCAATACGAAGCCTTATTAGACGGTTATTTTATTGAAACAGGTGTTTCATTTAATTTCACAATTGACTATGATAAGTTTCAAGAAATAATTAAAAAAAACAAGGGGAAATGAAAATTAAAAGAAAATATTCACGAGGTCATGTAATAAGATAAGAATATGAAAATTGAAATTTTAAAGCCAAATAATATTTTGAGGTTAGCTCAACTTGCAGCAAGTTTGAAACTTGCAGCAAGTTATTTGATAAAAAAACAAATAAAATTATGGTATAACTTCTCCAAAATACTTAATACACAACCCCGTGAATATTGCCTCAAAAACCTCATTTTATTTTTAATTAGCTTATTTTTCATCTCAGCTTGTCAAGTAAAAAAGCACTTGCCTGAAGGAACGCTCTTGTACAATGGTGCAAAAGTAAAAGTAGAAAAAGTAGAAGATTTTAAAGGAAAACCCAAAACCATTGCTAAGACATTAGTGAAAATTGCCGCGCCGCGCAAAAATAAAATGATACTCTGTTATCCGTATAAAGTGGCTTGGTGGTATGCGATTGGTGAGCCTAAAAAACAATCGGGTTTTAAATATTGGTTGCGCAATCAGTTTGGCGAAGCCCCTGTTTTGAGCACACGAGTGGATATAAAAGCCAATGAAACAAATATGCAAGCCTATTTAGAAAATAAAGGGTATTTCAAATCTAAAATTGTAGGCAAAACGGATACGCAAGGCTATAAATTAAAAGCCATTTATGAAGCTAAAGTCACTCGACCTTATCTATTTGATACCATTAAATGGGTTTTAGATTCGAGTGAATTATCGCGTAATATTTTAAATATAAGGAATCAAACGCCCTATGTGAAACAAGGCGACCAATTTGATATAGAAAGTATAAAAGCAGAGCGCAATCGAATTGATTTAGCGTTGAAAAGACGCGGCTTTTATTTTTTTAATCCTGATTTTATAAAAGCCTACGTAGATACGTCTAATAATCAACATACAATCAATGTCTTTTATACGATTAAAAAGGAAACGCCCGAAAATGCGCGCTATCCACAAGTGATTCAGGCGGTCACTATTTTTCCTAATTATACTTTGTTATTGCCACCGCCTGATACGTCGAAACTGGATTTATTTGAATACGAAGGTTATTCTATTAGAGATACGGTCAAGGCTTACAAACCTAAAACATTGGTGCGTCCGTTGACTTATCGAGTCGGTTCATTGTACAATTTAAATGAACACAACAACACCTTGAATAGATACATCAACATGGGGCAATTCAAATTTGTCAAAAGCAGATATGAATCTGTAGAGACAAACGGCCGTTTGTCTCTAAATGGAATGAATGTTTATTACTATTTGACACCCTTAAAAAAGAAGAATTTTAATGCCGAAGTAGCGGGTTTTACAAAATCCAATTCCTTTAACGGCGGACAAGTCAATCTCAATTGGAAAAACCGCAATTTACTGAGGGGGGCTGAGCAACTGAATGTAAAAGTATATGGCGCAATAGAAACCTCATCCGTAGATACCTTGCGCGACAATAATAATTTCAGAGTTGGTTCGGAATTGTCTCTCACCGTGCCGCGTTTTGTAACACCTTTCAGATTCAGAGAAAGCAGCTATTTTTTGCCCATTACTAAATTTCTCATCGGTTACGAATGGATTAGACGGCAACAATTATATACAAAAAACTTCATCAGAGGGCAATATGATTTGAATTGGAAAGAAAGTGCCAGAAAAGAACATACGCTTACCCCCCTCAGTATCACATACAATAATGCCACTCGTTTTTCGCCGCAATATTTAGAGCAAATAAACAAGTTCCCTGTTTTGTCTTTTGCCATATTGCCGGAAGTGATTGTCGGAAGTGCTTATAATTATAGTTTTAATACCAATAATCCACGTGAAAAAAACATTTTTTTCTTCAATGGTCAGTTGGATGTGGCGGGTAATCTCGTAGGACTTGTTGCGAAACCGAAACAAGCATTCAGCGAAAAAATAGCGGGTGCTTATTTTGCTCAATATTTTAAATCCGATGTAGAACTGCGCTATTCAAGGAAATTAGCTACCGATGTTTATTGGTCTAATCGCTTCAATATCGGTATCGGTCTTCCCTACGGCAATTCTTCCTATTTGCCATTTACGCGTCAGTTTGTCATTGGCGGGAGCAATAGTTTACGGGGTTTTGTACCTCGTCAGTTAGGACCTGGTCGTGTTTTGACGACCTCTGAACAACAAATTGCCTATCCACAAATCGGCGGAGACTATAAATTAGAAGTCCAAACAGAATTACGTTTTCCGCTTATCAGTAAATTGCGCGGTGCCTTGTTTGTAGATGCAGGCAATATTTGGTCAAAAAATAGCTTGATATTTGGTGAAGATGCCCGACTCACCCGTCAGTTCCTCAAAGACATAGCCGTAGATGGCGGCATCGGTATTCGATTAGACATCAACGTCTTGATTATCCGCTTAGATGTAGGCATTCCTGTACGCAAGCCGTGGTTGCCTCGGGGTTCAGAATGGGTCATTGATCAAATAAATTTTGGTAGCGGTAGTTGGCGTAGGGATAATATTGTGTTTAACATTGGTATTGGGTATCCGTTTTAGTGGCATTAGTTTATTAGAATGAGGATAAGTAGGATAAAAAATATTCAACTTTGTAGTATATATTTACGTATAATACTCCTGAACATAAACTATTTATCCACTCTTCTAAAACTCGATCGACAATCAATGAAAAAAGCACTTATCTTTTTAGCTATTCTCTTCATAGCCAGCATCAGCCATGCACAATCCAAAGAAGAACTCAAAGTCAAGTTCGGTAAAATATCAGAGCAAGAAATCGCCATGAAAGCTTATGACAAAGACCCTGACGCTCCGGCGGTGATTTTGTTTGATAAAGGCAGTCTTGATTTTGATTTTGACGATAAAAAGTATTTTACAGGTAATTACTATCGGCATACTCGCATCAAAATTTTCAAAAAAGAAGCTTATGATTTAGCCAATATCCAAATCCTTTACACAACAATGGGTTATGGGTCACAAAGGATTACAGATTTGAAAGCCAGTTGCTACAATCTTGAAAATGGTAAAATGGTGGAAACCAAATTGGCAGACGACAACATTTTTGATGAGAAATTAACCAACAGAATAAATGTTAAAAAGGTTTCGATTCCGAG
>JAYUUR010000128.1:0-5768 GCA_043754475.1 Saprospiraceae bacterium
CAAAATAAAAAACTAAATTTGAATTTTGTAGAAAAATTATAAAACTATTAAAACTTGATTCATTATGAAAATTCCAATCACACTTGTGGTCAACGGAAAGTCTTTCACGCACGAGGTTGAAGCGCGTGAATTACTCGTTTATCACCTTCGCGACAAATTGCGACTGACAGGTACGCATATTGGTTGCGATACATCCAGTTGCGGCGCATGCACTGTCCATTTAGACGGGCAAGCTGTAAAAAGCTGTACTATTTTAGCAGTACAAGCTGAAGGTTCTGCCATTACGACTATCGAAGGAATGTCTGCCGATGGTAAGCACCCGATTCAAATTGGTTTCAACGAAGAACATGGTTTGCAATGCGGCTACTGTACGCCCGGTATGATTATGACGGCAGCAGACCTCTTATCACGCAATGCCAAACCAACAGAACATGAAATCCGCGAAGCATTAGAAGGCAATATTTGCCGTTGCACAGGCTATCACAATATCGTGAGAGCGATTCAACACGCTTCGGGTCAATTAGAAATGGCTTAATTCAATTCCATTTTCTAAAAAGAGACACTTAACACCCCCTCAGTAAAAAGCACTTTTTCGAGCATTTTTTTATCTATTTTGCTTGAAAAAATGGCAATTATTCAATTGAATCAATCAATTTTCTAATTTTTAATTTAAAAAAAAATGAGTGCAACTTCTTATATAGGTCAATCAATCAAGCGGACGGAAGACCGCCGCTACATGACCGGCAAAGGCAAATATACTGACGATATAAAACTCGTTGGCATGACTTACGCGCACATTGTCCGCTCACCTTATGCCCATGCGAGCATCAAGTCCATTGATATTGCAGCAGCCCAAGCGGCGGAGGGCGTTGTGGCGGTGTTTACTGGCGCAGACGTGGCGCATATTCGCGGTGTTCCAACAGGCTGGCAAGTCAATTTTAAAAATGGCGATACCATGAAAGAGCCTGCGCATCCGCTGCTGATTCCTGTGGGTACTACGGTGAAGCATGTGGGCGATAGCATCGCTATTATTATTGCAGAAAGCCGTGCAGCAGCACGGGATGCTGCTGATTTACTTGAAATTGAATATGACGTGCATGATGTAGTGACGAATTGCATGGATGCTATTAAAGACGGTGCGCCACAAGTTCATGTAGATGCACCTAACAATAAGGCGTTTGACTGGGCATTTGGCAATCCGCTTGAAGAAGTAGATGCTGCTATGGCTTCGGCAGCGCATGTGACGACTTTAGAATTGGTCAATCAGCGTCTATCGCCGAATGCGATGGAGCCACGCTCTGCCATCGGTCATTACGATGAAGCGATGGATAGCTATACCCTTTGGACAACTTCTCAAAATCCGCATTTGACACGCCTGTTAATGTGTGCTTTTGTTTTGGGTTTACCTGAACACAAAGTACGGGTTGTTGCGCCCGATGTAGGAGGTGGGTTTGGCTCAAAGATTTTCCATTATACTGAAGAAGCTCTTGTTATTTGGGCATCCAAACAAATAAACCGCCCTATTAAATGGACTTCAACGCGTACAGAAGCCTTTTTGACAGATGCTCACGGTCGTGATCACATCACAAAGGCAGAAATGGGCTTTGATACTGAGGGGGGCATCGTCGCTTTGCGCGTGAATACGGTAGCCAACTTGGGGGCTTATCTCTCAACATTCGGACCCGCTGTCCCGACTTATTTGCATGGTACTTTATTGCAAGGTTGTTACACCACACCTAAAATTCACATTGAATTGGTGGGTGCTTTCACCCATACCACTGCAGTAGATGCCTATCGCGGAGCTGGTCGCCCAGAAGCCACTTATTTAATAGAGCGATTGATGGATAAAGCGGCTTTGGAAATGGGCAGAGACCCTGCGGACTTGCGCTTTCAAAACTTCATCCCTGCTTTCGATGGTGTGACTCAGCCTGGTTATCAAACCCAAGTAGCGTTGCAGTATGATTCAGGCAATTATCAAGCAACATTAGCACGCGGCTTAGAAATGGTCGGTTATGAAAATTTCCGTAAAGAGCAAGCAGAAGCTTTGGCAAAAGGTAAATATATAGGTATTGGCTTTTCGACGTATATTGAGGCTTGTGGTATTGCACCGTCGGCAGTCGTAGGATCGTTGGGCGCACGAGCAGGTTTGTATGAATCAGCGCAAGTACGGGTTCAGCCTACTGGCAAAGTGTCAGTTTACACAGGCTCGCACTCACATGGGCAAGGACATGAAACCACATTTGTACAAGTCGTGGCTGATAAATTGGGTATTCCAATGGCGGATATTGAATTGATTCACGGCGATTCTGACGCTGTAGCGTTCGGTATGGGTACTTATGGTTCGCGTTCATTAGCGGTAGGTGGTTCAGCTATTGTCAAATCTATTGAAAAAGTCCTTGAAAAAGGGGCTAAAATCGCTGCTCATAAATTAGAATGTTCTGTAGATGATCTCAACTATGCCGATGGCAAATGGACAGTGAAAGGTACTGACAAATCCATCAGCTTTGGCGATGTCTCGCTCACCGCTTATGTGCCTCATAATTATCCTGCGGGCTTGGAGCCGGGCTTAGATTTTTCAAGTTTTTATGACCCTGCCAATTTTACCTATCCGTTTGGTTGCCACATCGCCATTGTTGAAGTGGACATTGAAACAGGAAAGGTGAAACTCAATCGATTTATTGCGGTCGATGACGTTGGAAATGTCATCAATCCGATGATTGTAGATGGTCAAATTCATGGTGGTTTGGCGCAAGGCATTGGTCAAGCAATGTTTGAAGGCGTTCAATACGATTCGGAAGGCAATATTTCAAATGCTTCTTACATGGATTATTGTATGCCACGCGCTGACGATTTGCCGATGTACGAAATTGACCGCAAAGTCACACCTTGTCCGCACAATCCATTGGGCGTGAAAGGGGCAGGTGAAGCAGGATGTATCGGTTCAACGCCTGCCGTTGTCAATGCCGTCATGGATGCTTTGAAACCATTTGGTATTTTGGATTTGGAAATGCCAATGACATCACAAAGCGTTTGGAGAGCAATTAATAAATAATAATTATAAATTTTCAATTAAAAATGATACCAGCATCTGTAGATTATAAAAGAGCAACGAGCGTATTAGAAGCATTAACCATGCTGAATGAATTGCCCGATGCCAAAATCCTTGCCGGCGGTCACAGCCTTATTCCGGCAATGAAACTGCGGCTTAATCAGCCCTCAGTATTGATTGATATTGCCCGCATCAAAGACCTCAATTTCATAAAAGATAGAGGAAAATATTTCGCCATCGGTGCTGCTGCTACGCATGGCGCGATTGAAAATCATCAATCTTTGAAAGTCAAAGTACCCTTAATTGGCAAATCGGCTTCTCAAATTGGCGATGTTCAAGTGCGCAACAAAGGCACTATTGGCGGCTCTATTGTTCATGCCGACCCTGCTTCTGACTGGCCCGCTGTATTAATTGCTGCTGACGCTACTATCGTAATGACCAGTGTCAAGGGCGAGCGTTCAGTATCGGCAGAAGATTTTTTCGTCGGCTTTTTCACGACGGCTTTGGCTGAAGGTGAATTAGTGACTGAAATTCAGATTCCCGACCCGACTTCATCGGCTACGCCCAATGGTTGGAGAGCGAGTTATGAAAAATTTTCGCAACCTGCCAGCCGCTTTGCAATAGTTGGCTGTGCCGTGAGTTTACAAATGACGGATGATGGCATTATCGAGCAAGCGTTTGTCGCTTTCAATGGCGTAAGCGATCATGCTTATAGGGCGAAAGCTGTAGAAACTGCTTTAATAGGCAATAAATTATCTGATGCCTTAGCCGCTGAAGCTGCCAAGGTAGCTACTGAGGGCTCATCTATGATTATGGGCGATCATTATGCTGATGAAACCTATCGGGCACATTTAGCACAAGTGATTTGCAAGCGGGCCATTTCTGCTTGTCAATATGATTAAAATTGGTGTTCTACGGCGTTAACGTTCAGGGAACTTTCAAAGTTCTCTGAACGCTTGCCTTTAATACCCCCTCAGTATTTTTTACAAAAAATTGATTTACAAGCAATTGTGAATCAATTTTTTGTAATTTTATGACAAAATGATTATGAGCAAACACATTTTTATCGCCCTTTTTGCAAGCTTACCTACTTTTTTATTAGGTCAAAATAAGGCAAACGATACACTGCCTAAATCTTTAGAAACCGTAGAGATTTCCGCTACTCGTATGACAATGACCGATATTAAAGCCCCTTTGGCTGTTACGGTTTTGGGTAAAAATCGCCTACAAATGGGTACACAGCAATTGTCGCCGTATGAGGTTTTAAGTTCAGTACCGGGCGTTTTTGCTATGAATCCTGACAATTTCACTCAAGATTTACGCATTTCTATTCGTGGTTTTGGTGCAAGGGCAGCTTTTGGCATTCGCGGTATTCGACTTTTTACTGACGGGTTGCCCGAAGGCACACCCGATGGACAAGCCGATGTGGACAATTTAGATATGGGCATTATTCGCCAAATGGAAGTTCTTCGCGGTGCAGCTTCGGGATTATATGGCAATGCAGCGGGCGGCGTCATTTATATGCTCACTGAAAATCCGACCAGCAAAAGACCGCTTTTGGAAGCGCAATTGAGTCGGGGTTCATTTGGTTTTGAAAGGTATCAATTGAAAGCAGGTCAAAAATTCAATAAATTTCTCTATTTTGTAAATGGTTCTATCAACAATACTGAGGGGTATAGAGATAAAGCTCAAATGAAAAATTCTATTTTCAATGGTAAATTGAGTTATGAATTTAATCCAACAACTAAGCTAACGCTCTTAGCAAATTATGGCAATAGCCCGACTGCCAACGACCCGGGCGCACTCACAGCCCAACAAGTAAAAGACAATCCACGCCAAGCAGGAGCGAATAATATTTTGTTTGAAACAGGTGAAAAGGTTGAGCAAAGGAGGATAGGCGCTACGTTCGAAACAAAATTAGCTGAAAAGCACAGCATTACAGCTCGGGCATTCACCACTTCAAGGCATTTGCTCAATCGGTTACCCATTTTTGCAAATGGTTATGGCGATTTAAAACGCAATTATTATGGAGCAGGAGTGGGGTATCAATTGGATGAAAAAATTGGAAAAATGCCTTATCGCTTAAAAATTGGATTAGACCTTGAAAATCAAGCAGATACTCGTCAGCGATATGCCTATTTGAAGGTCGTGGCAGATGGTGTTACAAAATATAATCAAGATAAAATAGTGCTGAATCAGTTAGAAGAATTTAAAAGTACAGGCATTTATTTGCTGCAAGACCTTCAACCGACGGATAAACTTCTCCTCTCATTTGGCATTCGCTACGATGATTTAAATTTAAAAGCCACTGATAATTATTTAGTAGATGGCAATCAATCGGGCAGTAGGCATTTCACTAAAATCAATCCGATGGCGGGTATTAATTATGAATTTGTAAAAAATGCCTCTGTTTATGCCAATTATTCCTCCACTTTTGAAAGCCCGACGCTCAATGAATTGTCTAATAATCCGGATAATTCAGGTGGCTTCAATCCAATACTTGAACCGCAACAAGCTAAATCGTTTGAAATAGGTACAAAAGGTAAATTATCATTGCGAAATAGTAAAAATACTGAGGGGGTGCGTTTCGACTTGGCACTGTTCCAAATTACAACAGAAAATGATTTAGTGCCTTATCAAATTGTAGGGCAAACGGGTAAAACTTTTTATAGAAATGCAGGTAAAACTCTACGAAAAGGCTTAGAAATTGGCTTAAATT
>JAYUUR010000129.1:0-5757 GCA_043754475.1 Saprospiraceae bacterium
GCGCTGCACCTTAAATACTCGATGGTTTGATATCTCTACAAATATTAAGGTGCGCTGCACCTGCAAAAAAAGTAGCGTTTATTTATGACTACCTACTTATTTCAGATTTACGAACAAAATTACTTAACAATATTTTTGTGAAATAGCCCTACTGAGGGGGTATTAAAACATAAAGTAAAATTGTAACAACTCTTAATACATAAGGTTGCCGTTGCGATGAATAAAAAGTTTTACGGCTTTAGCCTATTTCCCCTTCAATCTATCCACCAACCAATTCGTCATTTTTTCAACCTGTTCAGGATATGTCCAATGCCCTGTATCGAGGGCTAAAAACAGGTCTTTGGGTGCAGTGATGACATTGTAGGCGGCATACATGGAGGTCGGTGGACACGTTTCATCATTAAAACCCCATGAATACATGCCAGCCACTTTGAGACGGCGAGCAAAATTGACGACATCATAATAGCCAATGGTGGTCATTTTTTCTTTTGTTTCATTAAAAGACCGATTGTTTTTATCGAAGTAATGGGGCCAGCCGCCTGCCCTACCCTTGAGATAGCCTGTTATATCGGACAAGGCAGGATAATATGCCCCCAACCATTTCACTCGACTATCCAAAGCCGCCGTCACAATAGACAATGCACCGCCTTGACTGCCGCCTGTAACTGCCAAATTAGTTCCATCAAATTGTGGCAGACTCGTTAAAAAATCGTTTGCTCTGACGCAACCTGTGTACACCCGTTTGTAAAAAAAACGGTTGCGATCATCCAAATTATAATTAGGATAACCGTTCAAAATACCCAAACCTAAATCGGTATAGACTGAGGGATCCATGTTGACAGGAATGCCATGAATGCCGATTTGCAAAGTAATAATACCTTTTTCTGCATTGATAATATCCCCTGCATACGGGCGAACACCCGCGCCAGGCACATGCAACAAAGCAGGATATTTACCTTCCTTTTTCGGAACGCATAAAATACCATACAGCCTTGTACCGAGCCTAAAGTTCTGAATATTAACGTGATACACATTTGTTTTTTCTGTGCACCGTTCAGGCAGCAACGTCATTTTAGCATCCAATGGAATCTTAGAGAGTTCCGTTTTGGCATCGCCCCAAAAGGTATCAAAGTCCGTTGGGTTGTCCACCGTTGGGCTGATACTGAGGGGGTCGAAAGCAGCGGTGCTGAGGTTGCGGTACTCTTTACCATCAATTTCTGCTATGGCAATGCAGCGTAAAAAGCCAGCCGTTGTCAGCGTGCCTGCATCTATTATTTTAGAACCACTCTGGAATACGGCTGAATCTTTCAACCTCGGTTCTTGTTTTTCAAGACCAATTTCATAGCGGACTTTAGCATTATTGACCAAATTGTTGTTCTTAAAAACGGAAATAGTGAACTTGACGTTTTCACCGACTTTATATGTCCAATCGGGACGATCAGCAGCAACCACCACTTTTATAAACCGTTCAATGGGTTGGGCTAAAAGCGCAGGCAATGTATTTGCCCAAAGGATAGCAAGGAAGAGGATTTTTTTAAACATGATTTTTCGATTGTGAGATTGATTTTTATATAATTATGAAAACAAATCTAATCATTAATGGCGTAGATTTTATACCCCCTCAGTATGGATTAGATTGAGGATGAATATTTTCGACAAAATAGGTTTTTTTGTCTTCAAGACCCTTGAGCAAGTCTTCAAGACCCTTAAGCAAGTCTTCAAGACCCTTGAGCAAGTCTCTAAGACCCTTGAGTAAGTCTCTAAGACCCTTAAGTAAGTCTACAAGACTCTTAGATGACTCTACAAGACTCTTAGATAAAGCTTTTAGTATATTAAACACTTTTTTAGGCTGATACTGAGGGGTAGCAATAAGAATGAAAGCCCTTATGATTGTTTGTTTGTATAAATTAAACGGTTATATTTGCATGCCGCAAAAACAGAATCTTCATAATCAATATCTTAGTTTAAAAATAACGAAAATGGGAATAAAAGGATTTATCCGTTCATCTGTTGCAATTGTAAGGCTTTCAGAGAGAGAGCAACAAAAAAGAAATAGAGACGCTGCAAAACAATACAAAGAATTGTTGAAAGAACAAGACTTTAGAGATGTATCACAAGCTATTGAAAGTTATAACAGTTACGTTTCAATATTAAAATCTGTTCACAAGGATTGTAATGATAGCTTTTCTTGGCAAGAGATAATCATTGAACCAAAACCTATTGAGCCTCAACGAAAAAACAACAATGAAAATGAAGCTGAAAAAAAATATCTAAGCTACAAACCTTCAATTTTTGATAAACTTTTAGGAAATAAAGAAAAGAAAAGCCAAAATTTATTTGCAGATATAGATACCGCAAAAGAAAAGGACGAGTATGAATATTCTTCCGAATTATCGCTTTATAAAGATACCTTAGAAGAATGGATAAAATTACAAAAAATTGCAAAAGGTGTAATGCAGAATGATGACAAAAGTTATAGAGATTCTTTTGAATATTTTAATCCTTTGGCAGATGTACAAGAGTTAGGAACAAGCATAAATTTAAATTTTGAAAGTAACAATTTAACAGCAACTCTTAATATTAATGGAGAGAATATTATTCCTAATTTTGTTGTTTCTCAATTAAAAACGGGCAAATTATCAAAAAAACCTATGCCCAAAGGTCAGTTTTATGAACTTTACCAAGACTATGTTTGTGGCTGTGTATTGCGGATAGCAAGAGAAATTTATGCGTTTTTACCAATTAAAATGTTAGTTGTTGATGCCAAAGGAGAAATTTTGAATTCAGTTACAGGTCATTTGGAGAATATGCCAATTCTGTCAATAGCAATTCCAAAAGAAACTTTGGATAAATTGAATTTTAACAATATTGACCCTTCTGATAGCTTTAGAAATTTTAAGCACAATATGAAATTTGCTAAGACAAGTGGTTTCCAAGTAGTCGATACCATAAATGTTTTAGACTTGACCGCTGGCGTAGGAAATTCTATAAACAATCCACCAATCATCCCATGAAAAACAGCATTGCTTGAACTGGGTCAGAGGCATATTCTCTGACCCAGTCTGGGTATTCTTTGGTTTCCTTAATCATATAGAGCAAAACTACTGAGGGGTCTGCCCCTTATTTCTTCGCCTGTGCAGCCATCCATTCCATGAGTGTAGTGGGTTTTCCAGCCAATAATACTTCAGACCCATCGTATTCGGTATGGGCATGATTAGCATGTGA
This sequence comes from Saprospiraceae bacterium, assembly GCA_043754475.1. Classification (GTDB taxonomy): domain Bacteria; phylum Bacteroidota; class Bacteroidia; order Chitinophagales; family Saprospiraceae; genus JAAFJT01. The sequence continues at coordinate 3,226 of JAYUUR010000129.1, forward strand.
ATATATCCATGACCAATGTCCGTTGAAATAGTAATTTTCGCCTCCAAACATGCCTGTCAAGTCAGTTACGCGGTTATAAAGGCTAAAATGCACATTTTTAGCACCTGCCTTTTTGAGTCTTTCATACACAGGTACCGCTGTGGTCAAAGGGTCGGTCGTTTTGTCATCTTTGGAGTGTATAAACCATATAGGCACATTTTTGATGCTGTTGATTTGCGCATCAGTAATGTATTGCGATTGGTACGCCAAAGCACTGATATAGCCTGCTGCGAAATAGGATGGCTCTTTCAGTATTAATTTCAATGACATATAGCCGCCATTTGAACAGCCGCCCACATAAATGCGCTTCGTATCAATGCCTGGGTGTGTTTTTACAAATTCCTTAATCAAAGCCATAAGACCTACATTATACACATCTTCGCCACTTCCAGGCTGCGTAACGCCCTTTTCATTGTGCATCCAAGCACTCGGGCATTGCGGCACAAGCACATAAGCACCACCAAAATATTTCTGTATATCACTCGACGCATAATTGAAAGCTTTGTTTCCAATCAGTGGTATGGTTGGGTCTGTACCGCCCTCGCCTCCGCCATGAAGCCAAATAATGAGAGGGGCTTTTGCAGCAGCTTTTTTAGGTGTAAAATGAGCGTAAGACATTGTTTTGCCAGTTTCATATGTGTATTTGCCTGTCAAATCAAATTCATCAACCAAGGGCATGATGCGTTTTTTCTCTTTGTTCCACATTTGGCTGGTTTTAGTGTTTGTTACAGTTACTTTATAATCCACCCATTGATTGCCACGGCAAGCCGGTTTTTGAGAATATTGTAGGGCAGAACCAATGGGAGAATTAGGTGCCACCGCCAAAACCAGAGTAATAAATGGACTTTCTTCAAGTCTATTTCCTTTATCGTCAGACACATAAGCAAAAACGACAGTTCGGCTGCCTTTGGCAAAAGCGGCAGGCACTTCTGCACAACTGTGACTTCTTTCTGCCACGACTGCGTAATCTTGCATATCCACTGTTTTGGTAGGCGCATCTAATACTACAATTACTTTATTCACCATCGGTCCCCAATCAAAACCTTCCACTACTAAGGTATAATCCGGGTTGTGAATAGTTTTTGAATAAGCGATTTGGTTAAAGCCCAAGGCGATAAGCAAGAGGATGAGGCATTTCATGAATTTCATTTCTTTCATTTTATTAAGATTTTTTGCAAAATACGATTTATTAATTTATTCGTGTATTGGTGGCAAAAAAATATAACCAATTTGCTTTCATTTATGCCTTAACCACAATTTAAAAAACAAAAAAATGGAACATAAAGCTCAATCCATTCGACCATTTATCGGTGCTAAAAACTTTGAATTGTCAAGGCGTTTTTATCGAGATTTGGGTTTTCAAGAAAGCATTTTATCTTCTGATATGTCCTATTTCAAAACAGAAGGATTAGGATTTTATTTGCAAAATGCTTACGTGAAAGATTGGATAGACAACACCATGGTTTTTATGGAAGTCGATGATGTCAAAAAATTTTGGAATGACCTATTGGCATTAGACCTGCCTTCTAAATATGAGCATGTTAGACTAATACCTATTCGTAAGCTTGATTGGGGGCAGGAATGTTTCTTACACGATCCTTCTGGCATCCTATGGCATTTTGGAGAATTTAATACTCCATAATTTTAAATAACGCATGGAAAAAGTGGTAGAAAGGATAATCTGATAATCATGAATCAATGATAAAAAATAAAATAGTTAAAGTGGGTGTATATGGAATCAAGAAGGCTTACTCATTGCTGACTTAGATTTCTCCGTTTTAGCAAAAAGTAAATTAGACTTTGATGTTGTCGGGCATTATTCGCGTAAGGATGTTTTCAGTTTTAATGTGTTGAATCAACCTGAGATGGTGATTGTTGGGGGGTGATTACTGAGGGGTATGCCATTAATAAATACGTATTCGGACGCACGAAATTTTCTTTTTTCCGATTGAAAGTGAACCTTCGTCGATTGGAAAAAACATTTTTCCGATTGACGAAAAAAAGGGTTTGATACTGAGGGGTAGAGATAAGAATGAAAGCTCTTATGATTGTTTGAATATATAATTTAAACTATTATATTTGCATAGCAAACGATTTTTTACTGTATGTAATGACTTAAATTACCGTATTTAACAATGTTAAAAAGAGAAGAAGTTCACATAAATTATTCATTACTTATAAAGTTAAATAATAAATGATTAATCATACGCAATCATATACCTTACTCAAAAATGAACAACAAACAATTATGGATTTTGCAATCCTAATATGTTATGCAGTACCTAATTTGAATAAAACTATAAATGGAATTAAAAAGAAAGTTCCTAATTATGGACTTGCTAATCCAGAAGTTGTTGAACCAGAATATTTTGCGGGCAAAGAACCAATAAATAGACTAGTGCTTCATCCATTAAATAACTAACGAATCAAGCCTTACAAGGTTTTCCATTGTAAGTCCACTTAAAAGGTTTAGCTAATACGATGTTAAAATAG
>JAYUUR010000130.1:0-5755 GCA_043754475.1 Saprospiraceae bacterium
GAAGCATTTAAATCCTATTCGCCTCAAGCAAAAAGTACCGATAAAAGGGATGGTTTTACGGCTGACCAACGTTTTTTCTTATCGTGGGCACAAATTTGGAGAAGTAAGTTGCGTCCTGAAGCAGAAGCCGATCGTATCCAAACTGACCCCCATTCGCCAGGCAGATTCCGTTGCAATGGACCCCTCAGTAATATGGTCGAATTTTACAATATTTATGGCGTTAAAGAAGGCGATAAAATGTGGCGACCTGATACTGAAAGGGTGAAAATTTGGTAAAACTATTTGTTTTAAATAAAAAGAATAAAAATAGCCGAATGATGTTGCAATCATTCGGCTTGTTTTTAATATTAAAAATACTTATTACTCTTTTACCAATTTTTTAGTTTCAATACCTTGCGGTGTTCGAAGTGTGATGAAATAGATGCCCTTTGGCAGGTCTGAAGTGTTAATGGATTCTTGGTAAATGCCTTTTTCTTTTAAACCCAAATCAATACTTTTAACTGTTTGACCTAAATTATTGGATAACTCAATATCAACTTTAGTGTCTTCTTCAATCGTAAAATTTAGAGTAAATTGATTGGAAAAAGGGTTAGGGCTGATATTTAATCCATGCAATGCTTGCTGGTTATCCTCATTGTTGCGTTTTAAATTAGCAGGTGAATTAGGATTGTACTTTGAACCACAAAATGTTGATAATTTAGCAGCATCTACCGGTTGTCTAAATCCTGTACATTGGTCAGGTGTTCCGATTAATAATTCAATATTAGGATTATTTAATACAGATTGGTCTATTACATTTATTTGACCACCTGATATGATTGTCAATTTAAATCCATTGGTATTGATATTACCTTTAACAGCAATAGAATCCCATGCTCGAACAGTTTTGTCTTGTGTTAAAGTTAAGTTTTCAATAGTTGTAACGATTGGTATTAAACTTAATGCTGTAGTTTGATTAAGTCCGGCATCTTCTACAAGATTAACTTTATATTGATTGATAAATATGACTTCTTTCGCATTAGGATTATCTATTCGCTTCAAAGTTGCCATGATTTGCAATCTTACATCAGTTGTATTGCCTAACTTTCCTCCAACATACCCTATTTTCGCAACATAATCTTTTATACAAGATAAAGACATTGGAGGTGTTTGAATAATAGTTGTATGACTTGTATAAGGGCTCACATTTTTGTCTTCAAAAACATTAACACCCGAATAACCTTGATAAGCAAATGTTGCATATCCGGGTCTTTGATTTGGTGGAGGTGATACATTATTGTAATAATAATTCCCACTTGAACCGGAATACTCTGATATCTGACCTAATTTTAAACTCGATGTATTAATGATTAAAGAAGCTTTGATATCTGTAACTTGTAAACCTGAAGCAGGATTTACAGCGTAATCTATATCATCTAAACCATCTATTTTGAGATTCAATTGATCAATATATGACGTAGTGGATGAATTATATCCGCCATTCGGTTGATCTTCATAAGTAGGATAATAATATTGTGGAACACTGACTGTACTATTACTACGTTTGAATTTCACCGTAGGCGTATTCAATAAAGCAAAAACACCCAATATATTATCGTAATACGGTTGTTTTGCAGCATTCCCACCATTTGGGTCATTTAGCCATTTAGAACCTGGAGTATATACTTCAAACCCTCTCAATCCTGATGAATCAATAATGTTACCTGTATATTTCAAATTGGCTAAGGTCATAGCCAAAGAGGGCTCTTGTTTCCCGCCACCCATAAAGAAATCAATAAGACCCAATGCCAAACCAACCCCGGAGCCAGCATCTTTTATCCACGAAGGTAATCTAAATCCTGATGAGGCAATTTTGGCACCTTCAATTTTTACTGTTTCACCGCCTATATCAAAAAGACCAAAAACGGATGTTTTTTTATCAAAATTTTTAGATACATCATTTACTATTCCAACGGCATCGGCAACAGATTTGCCTAATGTGGTACCCTTATTTGATACACTTTGTACACTTTTGATAAAACCATCAATATTAAATCCTTGATTTGATGGGAGACCTGAATTATTGGCTACAACAGTTGTTTCTTGACCACCTGCACTAAATTTTAATTCTGATATGTTAATTTCAGAACCTGTTATCACTAAAGTCGTAAAATGATTACATGTGCAAGGGTCATAAGCAACTGGAAAGTCTGCATACATCCAAAATTGCCCATTGGAGTTTGTACCATTCGGTGCAGCAATGTTTTTTTTCTTCTCAAAATTATCTAAAGCAAATGAAGGTGCAGAAGCATGATTTAATAAAGCACTCTCTTTATACGGTTGATTTGAAACTCCTTTGAATTTGATATCAATTTTTGCTGCATTTTTTGTTTTAGCATTTGGTACCCACATAAAAACCCTTAAAATTGATTCATATTTATTGTATAATACAATCCAGGGAATATCTATGGTTTTACCAACTACAGGACTACCAAAATCATACTGTATTAGATTCCAACCATCAAGCGGTTCATAATCCTTGATAGGCTGTTGATCTCTAAATCGTCCAATATTCATTACATTTGAATTTGAAACAAAGGGATTTTCAACAGGGGTAGATGAAGCTCCTGCCGTAAAATAAAAGTAATAGGGATTCTGTTTCCAATTAAATGCTGAATTATTATCCACTTTTATAGGGCATAACTGTGCAAAATTGGATATCGGAATAGACAAAATCCAAGCTAAAATTAATAAATAACTTTTCATGAGATTTTATTTTTTTGTACCAATAAATTGTTCTTTAATAAATTGTTTTTTAGAATCATCCCAAAATGTGTAATCAATGGTAATCGTTCGATTATCTTTTGCTAATCGAGCAATACCACTAATACCAGGGCAGTCTTTGGTGGTATCATTTGTTTGACCAATACCTGCAACTCGATATCCTGCACCCCAATTATTCGCCGTATAGTTCCTATCAGTTCTAATACACCCTTTTGGCAAATTATCAACATAATGTCTATCTTTAATTTTGTCATTAATAAAATTGACAGTAAAAATATCATTAGGGTTCGATTTGTTATAACCCACGTAATCACCTGGAATTAAGGTGGAATCAATGGCTGTAAAAACCTGTTCAGTGGTATCAATACCATCATCTAAAGGAAAGCAAATAGAATTGGGCTGTTTTTTTGCAATCAATCGGACTTTGATTGTTTCATTTACATCAAATTCAAGCGTGAATTTCTTTTTTGTAAAAACACGATTATCAGCACCAATTTTCCATTCAAAAGAAACACCAGAAGTATCTTCTATATCTGCAATAAAGGTTATAACATCGGCTTTTCTAATGGTATCGCCACTTTCAATTGGTGATAACTTATCCTCTATCTCTTGATTCATAGTAAAAGTTGCTTTTACAGGTTGTAGACCTTTACACTCGTCTTTACAACAAGACAATGCAAATGAAGAGACAATGAGAATCAAAACGAGACCAAATTTCGGGAATGAATTCATGTTTTTACTTTTTAAGATTAATTAATTCAGCTTTCAGCTTGGCATTCTCTGTTTCCAATGCCTTAACGCGTTTGTCCATATCAATCAGATGGAGGAAAAGTTCTTCAATTTTGACTTGTTGCATCGTAGCCATATCGCCCAAATCTAAGCCGTCTTTATGGAGCGTAGCAGCAGAAGGCATACCGGGCAAATGCCCTTCTTTAGCGATGATTTTCTCAATTATACTGAGGGGTATCAATCGGTAATCTTTATTGAAAACATAATCACCCCAATTGGCTTGCAAATCTACTTTGATTTTTTCAGTACGGATGCCATCTGCTACATATAGTTTGTAGGGGTTATCCCAATAATTGGCTTTAGCTGCTATGGTTCGAATAGTTGCTTTCGGTATTTCACCTATCATCACCACACCGTTTTGCGTCATAGCTAATTTACCACTCATTGTACGCATACCAATACCCCAAAAACCATTCATCATAACAGGGTCGGCTGTTTGAGAGCCTGTGCTCAAGTTCAATTTAGCACTGTTACCCCTTTGAAAACCCAACCAATGACCACCCCAATCACCGTCGAATCCAGCGAAGTCATTTCTCAAAATAAAGCCCGATTCAGTCGAACCTGAGCTATAAGCATTCACTGCAATGCTTCCATTATAACGCCAAACATCGCCGGAAAAAGGCGATTGAGGGCTTCCCCAATTCGGGTCTAAAAAAACTTGTTGCGCTTGAGCCATTGAAAAAATAAACGTGCATGAAAGGAACAAAAATACTTTTTTCATAAGATTTAGAATTTTAAAAAATTAAAAAAAAATTGTTTTATGGATTTTATTTGCAAATACAAAGGAATACTTATCCCATCATGCCGATAGAATACAGAGCGAGCCAAACCGTTGAAATCATTCAATGATTAGGTGTATATAAAAGAAGAAAACTTAGAGCGTACTGAAAGAGCGTACTGAAAGAGCGTACTGAAAAATTAGGTTTAAGCTGTAATGTTAAATTCATAAAACAAATAGTTAGGTGTTTAGTGATGGTAAATTATCTTGGGCAAAGGTATGTGAAGAGTTCGTTAAAAGCAATAGTTTATTTTATTTTTTTAAATATATTTAAATTAAATTTAAATCAATTATAAACTTATCGATTTTTAAAACCAAATGGTCCCTTGAATTGAGAAAAAAAAGAGGCTGTCTCAAAAGGTTATTAACTTAATAGCCGATAACTTTAGAGACAGCCTCATTTTTTTATAGCAACAACTGTAATCTTTTGGTTTTTTTAGTACAAACTAAAAAAATTACTGATCATTGGTTTTCAGTTTAAACGCTGCTGTGCCTGTTGAATCAACAAGATTTGAGACGATTTCTTCGCCGAGCCGAGAGAGAAAATCGCTGTGAATTTCGTCCCATTTGGCAATAACAGAAGAATACATATCCTTACCTTTTTGAGTGGGTGCAACGAAAGTGTACTTACCTTCTTGAGCACGGGTGACGATGTTGCGCTTCTCCAATTTTTCAATCATGCGCGTAATTGTCGAAGGCGCAAGAAGGATTTTACCGCTGATTTCAGTCGGTTGGATATTGGGTTTTTCATTCACCGCCATCACCAAATAAGCATCGGAAGGAGTCAAACCGAGATCGAGGAAAGCTGTTTCAGCAATAGAAGCAATTTCACGGGATAATGCAACCGACGTATAATACAGGTTGTCTGAGTAATAATTTTTCATCTTTTTCAAATAAATGGGTTCGCTTGTATGTACAAATATTTTTACAAATATACGAAATTAACGTATGTAAAATGGATAACTAAGTTAAAAACCGATTCAAATTCTAACATTTTTTCGTTAGAAAAAAATTTTAATAGAAAAAAAATCGCAAAGCGATAATTTAATATCTCTTTGCGATTAAAATTCATGCCATATTTGCTTTTACAAGAAAAATTGTACTGTTTTTAACACTTCCTCACTCCTTTTTTCATCATAATATGGTGCTTCACAGGATATATACTGAGGGGGGATATCTTCTTGAATTCGTTGAGCCAAACCCAACATTTTTTGCCGTTCCGAAGGAGAAAAATTAGAAAAAGTTCTTCTTAAAATCGGTAATAATTCCATCAACCGTTCCATTTCAATTTCCTCAACCCATTCGTCTAAAATACGCCACAAAGCTTCATGGTGAATCAACAATAAACCGCTACCATTGAGAAAACCTTCGAGCCATGCCGCTGCATATTTCACATCGCTCCCCCGCGAGAGCGCGTAACGCATA
>JAYUUR010000131.1:0-5746 GCA_043754475.1 Saprospiraceae bacterium
CTGAGCCAGGAGAAACGTTCGGAGCATTTACACGTTTATTGGGGAGCGAAAGAGGCATTGTACAAGGCTTATGGTCAGAAGGAGTTGCATTTTAAAAAAAATATACTCGTTGAGCCATTTAACTATGTCGGCGATGAAGGTTTTTCTCATGGAACAATATTGAAAGAGAATTTAAAAAGAGATTTCGATATATTTTATAAAAAAATAGAACAGTACATTTTAGTTTATGCAATTGAAAAAGATGAATCCAATCAAGTTCCCAGTGCTATCAGTCGTTAGTGTTTTTATTTTTATGGCATTGGTATTTACGAATTGCAACAGCCCCCTAAATCCCCCAAAGGGGGACTTGACTGTATCCAAGGAGTTATCTGCGGATTTTGTTACCTTTTATGAAAAATTTCATCAAGATAGTGCTTACCAAATGGCGCATATTATCTTTCCATTGGAAGGTTATCCTTCGCAAGTGGATAGTGCGACGATGGCTGAGGGCACTTTCAGATGGTATGCCGAGACTTGGCGGATGCATAAAATGGCGGCGTTCTCAAGTTCAGAATTTACACGCACTTTCGAGCAAACTCTACCGGGCATGGTGAACGAAACGGTTCGACAGAATGGAACGCCTTTCGGGATGTTTCGCCGTTATTACAAGCGTGGCGATGAGTGGTTTTTGATTATGTATTCGGATATGAATCCGATGAAGGAGTAATGAATTAGTGAAAAGATAATAGTGAAAAGTGTTCATCCCAATAATCTAAGAAATTGTATTTGATAGTAGCATTGGGCACACAAAGAAAAAAACCTAAGCCACAACGGGGTGACTTAGGTTTTTTATGCTCTGATACTGAGGGGGTATTAATACCCTGCGTTTTGAACCAATGTTTTATTTACATCAATTTCGCGCTGTGGAATAGGCAACACGAGTTTGTTATCGTTCCACGGGAGTGTACCAACAGAACCACGATTGCGTTTGACATCATCCAATTGTAAACCCTCAAAAGCCAATTCTAATTTGCGTTCACGCAAAATAGCGGCTAAGGAAAGATTAGCAGCAGTATATGCAGGAACGCCAGCCCTTGCACGAATAGCATTTACATCAGCTAAAGGCGTAGCCCCAACGGTTTGATTAAGTCGAAAATTACACTCAGCACGGGTTAATAAAAGTTCAGCTAAACGCATCACAGGTACATCGTTGAAACGCTCGTTGTACTTGCTTGTCATACGATTGCTGCCTTGTGCAGTGAAAAATTTCCAACGCACGTCCGCAGTTGTATCAGGCGCGTAAAGTGCCAAATGCTTTGTTTGAACGCGAACATCACCACGTCCTTGATTAGCGGTTGTGGCGTAATATGTTTTGAGTGCATTAGTACCATCTTGGTCAGTAACAATAATACGCCAAATCATTTCGCTCTCGTTACTGGCATCTAAAAAAGCACTGGCAAAAGAGCTTGTCAATGCTTTACCCGCAATAGCACGATTGGCAGCATCACGAGCAGCCGTATAATTTTGTTGCATCAAGTACACACGAGATAACATTCCTGCGGCAGCAGCTTTGGTCGCAAAACCAGATGAGCCCGTAGTAAGCAGATTTTCTGCCTTGGTCAAATCGTCAATGACTTGCGTATAAACTTGTTGAACAGAAGCACGTGCTGCATTGTCTTTATCACTGACTACCCGTGTTGGTGTTAAAATAAGTGGCACACCAGGATTAGCATTATTATCACCATCGCCCCATGCTTTTGCCCATAATTTTACCAAGCCAAAATATATGACCCCACGTATAAAACGAGCTTCGCCTTCTACTTTGCCACGACCTGCATCTGCCACTTTATCAAGTGCACTCAAAACGTTGTTAGCACGGTTAATGGCTACATAGGAATCGAGCCATGTTGCCTGGGTCTGCGCATTTGCAGTAGTTAAAGTTTTGCGCCAAATCTCATCGATTGTTGCAAAAGTACCACCAAATACCACTTCTCGGTCATCGCCCATTAATTCGGTGGTAAATTGAAAAGCACCACCGTAAACATTTGCATTAGACATACCATCGTAAGCACCCACTAAGGTAACGCGTACATCTTTTTCAGTGGCTAAAGCGGTAGTTTCGTTGATACTTTGTGTCGGATCAACATCAAGTTTACCACTACACGCTACGACAAGTAAACTGATACTTCCACAGAACAATATATATTTAAGATTCTTTATCATGTTGTAAAATGATTTTATATTTTTAAAAATTTAGAAGCCTACATTCAGACCAAACAAAATAGTTTTTGGTTGCGGCGCAGTGTAGAAATCATAACCAATTGCTACGTTGGTAACAATATCGTCTGCATTCACCTCTGGGTCCCAACCTACATATTTTGTGAAAGTTGCCAAGTTTAAACCTGTTGCAAATACACGGCAACTTGCCATATTAATTTTACTGATAATATTCTTAGGCAAACTGTATGATAAAGTCATACTACGCAAGCGGATAAATGAACCATCAACAATAAAACGGCTTGAAGGCTGTGCACCATTGTTAAAGAACAAACGCGCTTCCGGAACATCGGTATTTGGGTTGCCTTTTGTCCAAGCAGCTAATTGGTCAACCGTTTGATTGTCTTCAAAACGACCATTCGCAGATGAGAAACGTCCTACACCATACCAGTTGTTTTTATTACCCATGACGGCATTGAAGAAAACAGTCAATTCAAGCCCTTTGTAGCTAAATGTATTACTTAAACCACCTATCCATTTTGGCAACGGACTACCTACTACTACTCGCTGTGCTTGGTTATATGTATTTGTTGTTGCACGAGTGCCATCAGTACCGTTTTTATACCAAAGCGCATCACCATTTGCGGGGTCAACACCTGCATATTCGGCTGTAAAAAATACACCTAACGGCTGACCTTCTACGGCACGACTCATGTTACTCAAACCACCTTCAATGATTTGACCTTGCAAATTGGTGATTTTATTCCGATTGGCAGCAATGTTGAAAGAGGTATTCCATTTGAATGCACCCACTAAGTTATTGGTATTCAAAACAAACTCAACACCTTTGTTCTCAAGTTCGCCTACGTTGCGGACAATTTGACTAAAACCCGTTGAACCGGGAATATTAACACGTAATAATAAACCAGAAGTATTTTTTTGATAAATATCAATCTCACCAGTAACACGGTCTTTAAATAAACCAAAATCAATACCCGCATCAAATTGGTCTGTTGTTTCCCATGTCAAATCTTGATTAGCCAATTGCGATGGACGCTGACCAGCTAAACCACCGTAAGCTGCATCCCCTGTGAATAAGCCCAATTGTGGAAAGTTATCGACATCACCACGCCCAGCAACAGGGTCAGCATTACCTGTTCTACCATAACTGGCTCTCACTTTTAAAAAAGAAATGGTTGAAATATTTTTCAAAAAAGATTCTTCTGATACTACCCAACCCAATGAAGCAGCAGGGAAAAAGCCATAACGATTGTTAATACCAAAACGACTTGACCCATCAACACGACCGCTAAGACCAATCAAATAACGGTCAGCTACACGGAAATTGGTACGTGCAAAATAGGAAAGAAAGCGAAAATCTGTTTGAGATGAACTACCATCTGTTTTTCGAGCAGCACTCACAATCATACGATAAGCATCAGAAGGGAAATCTTGCCCCTCAGTAAAAGCACGCTTCGTTTGCGATTGTTGATAACTCATACCTACTACAATATTGGAAGACACTTTCTTGAAATCTTTATTATAAGTAAAATAGTTATCATAATTATAGTTTTCAACACGCACAAAACGATTTAAACCATATCCTTGCGGCGAACTAAAATTACGTTGTGTGAGACTGTTATAATATTGCTCTTCTTGTTGATTCAACAAATCAATAGCAAATTCTGAACGGAATGTAAGCCCCTTTAATATGGATAATTGACCATATACTTGACTTAAATTGCGGTGCACAGTGGTATTGTAGTACGAATTACCTAAATTGACAATCGGGTTGTAGTAATATGGAAGCCCTTGGTCAGCAGGAGTAGAGCCAACAGGTAGTCCTGTTTCTGGATTTATAGCAGGGGTCATAGGGGGCAATGCTATCATTTGCATAGGGTTATCAAAGTTACGGTCGCCAGAAATTCTTTTATTCAGTGAACGAGATAAACCAGAACTGAAACCTACTTTAAGCCAATCAAAGGCTTTATGGTCTATCGCAATGCGACCCGTCATACGGTTGAATGCATTGCCAATTAATATACCTTTTTGGTCAAAAAACTGACCCGACATATACATAGTCGTTTTATCACTACCGCCTTGTATATTTAAGTCATATTGTCCTTGTGGTGCATCTTGATAAGCCAAATCACCCCATTTTGTATCTGCTTGTTGAGGCGTACCAAAAGTACCAATACTCTGGTCAGCAAAATAACTATTCATATATGTTGTATAAGAATCAGGGTCATTTGCCGCTAAGCCATCAATACGGTCTGAGTTGGCAGCTGCTATTTTATAAAAATCAACATATTGTTGTGTGTTCAAAAACTCAAGTTTGCGCGTTGGTTGACTATTACCATATTGAGCACCAAAATTTACGCTTGTTTTACCTGATTTACCACGTTTAGTTGTTATCAAAACAACACCATTAGCAGCACGTGCACCATAAATGGCTGCAGCAGAAGCGTCTTTTAATATCTCGATTGACTCAATATCATTGATATTCAAATCCGCTAATGGATTGGTTGCACCACCTTCGAGTGATAAGTTATTATTCGTAGCTACAACGCCATCAATTACGAACAAAGGTTCATTTGAAGCTGATACTGAGGACTGACCACGTACGCGAATTTGACTTGCTTGACCCAATTTACCCGAGCCCATATTGATTTGAACTCCCGCAGCTTTACCTTGCAGAGCTTGGTCAACAGAAGTAACAGGAATATCTTGTAAATCCTTTGCTTTAATTTTAGCAATGTTACCTGTCAAGTTACGCTTTAATTGAGAACCGTAGCCCGTTACAACCAGCTCGTTCAATAAGTCAGCAACACCTTTTAGGGATAAGTTCATGACGGAACCATTACCTAATGGTATTTCATCGGTTGTATAACCCACGAAAGAATAAACAAGCGTACTTTTTTCGGGGACAGATAGGCTGTAATTGCCATCTATGTCAGTAATAGTACCAATAGAAGTACCTTTGACAACGATAGAAACGCCTACTAAGGGCTGATTGTCCTCAGCAGATGTGACAACGCCCGTTACTGTTCGGTTTTGTGCGAAGCCGATAGTCGCTATTAAGCTGAACATCGCCAACAGACCGATTTGTAGGATTTTTTTCATACTAATTTGATTTCAGATTAAGAAAATGGTAACTAAATAAAATTAAGTCTCAAAGTTATAAAAGTTTTCATAAAATTCAGAAACGTTTATAATTGCCTTATCGCTGCTTTAATTGTGAAAAGCAAACAGTTTAGTGAACACTCTCAATGCTGCACCACCAACCGCTTCACCTCCTTCAATTCCCATTGAGTACCTACGTTCCATCGCAGCTTATGTGGCGTCCACCGTAGGAAACTTGCGTTCCATCGCAGCTTATGTGGCGTCCACCGTAGGAGCACCTACGTTTCGCCGCAGGTTTAGTGGCGTCCGATGTAGGGGTACCTACGTTCCTGTCCTTTACCCACATCTTTTTTGACTAACTCCACCATTTATGGTGGGGGTTAAAAAAGCTCAAATAGTTAAGGCTTTAGCCGTTCATTTATAGTGA
>JAYUUR010000132.1:0-5746 GCA_043754475.1 Saprospiraceae bacterium
TCAAGTCGCCAGCATTGTTATTGAGGCATTTAATGCCTACTCTAAATCTCAATAATTCATATAATCATTATGTCAAAGAACTTGTGCGTAGTCGACACGCCTTCAAGGCTTCCTAAGACTGAAAGACTGAAAAATAAAAATGCGTTAACCATTGATAGTCAACGGTTAACGCATTTTATTATTTCTAAAACACTACTTCAATAAGTGAAAGATAAAAGCTTATTTGAATTATTCATCATTACTTAGATGAAGTGGCTGCTTTCTTTTTTACAGTCGGTTTTTTAGTGATTTTAGCCGCCGGCGTTGCTGTCGGTGTAGCATTCACAGCCGCAATATTTACTTCAACTTCAAAATCATCGCTGATAGCTTTATCACCTAAGTTTTCAAAAAAGTTACCCGAGCGATATTTGATGTCGTATTTAGTGCGGTTGATTTTAAAAGCTGCAGTAGCGGTTAGATTAGTCGCGTCTTTAGTGATAACAGCAGGGAAAGTGACCTCACTTGTTATACCTTTGATAGCCAAATCTGCTACTACGTCGTAGTTGTTACCGCTTTTAAGCGTAGCCTTTTTGATAGTCAAAGTTGAAGTAGGGAATTTCTCAGTGCTAAAGAAATCGTCTGATTTCAAGTGACCCAACAATTTTGTACCGTACTCGCCTTTAGTATCTTGGCAATCCATAGAGTTCATATCCACGACGAAAGTACCACCAACGATGTTGTTACCATCTGTTGTCAACTGACCGTCTGTGAATTTGATATAACCCCAATGTTGGCCTGTTACTTTCTTACCAGTCCACTTGAACGTGCTTTTTGCAGCATCCAATTTGTAAGTAGTTGGTTTTGGCATAGTCGTGAAAGACATAAGCACCAACGTTACGAAACTTGCGAAAAGAATTACTTTCTTCATGATTAATACTTGATTTGTTAATTAAATGATGTTACAACTTCAAAGGGCAAAGATATACATACCAATTCTATAGAAGTTAAGTATTATCAGTTAAGATTTCGTTAAGAAAGCGTTAATTCTTTTTCCGCCAATACCGCATCAAACCTGCCACGCTCATCCAAGCAGGGTTAGCCGTTTCATACCGTTCATACTCTTCACCTACGATACTGAAACGCGCTAATTCTTTCTTCACAAAGTCTTGAAACTGAGGGGTCACCTGCTCAGGGGTTAGACCTTGATCGGAGTAAGGTTTAATCCAATCAGCCCATTTTAACAAGCGTTTTTTAAGAGAAAATAAATGCTTTTTGACCATTCTTTCTTCGCCAAAATGCGCCAAGTAAAGCTTGTTGAGTTTCAAAGACCGCAATAAATCAATGGATTGACACCAAGCTTCAACGTCAATATCGGGCGGGGGACAGGGTGGTGTGACGATGCCATCGCCTATTTTCACTCCTGCAACATCGCCCGCAAAAAGGTTTTTACCCAATTGCCAAGCAATGTGATGCACGGCATGACCGGGCGTGTGCCAAGCAGTAAAGACCATCGAACCCACTAATATTTTTTCACCATGAGCCATCACTTTTATTTTTTTAGGAGCAATCCCTTTCATGTCGCCCCAAAGTTGACTCATTTGGTCTTTATAAATCATTTTCGCTGAATTATACAATTTGGTCGGGTCTATCAAGTGTTTTTCACCTGCTGGATGCACATAAATTGTGGCATTCGGCGCAAAACACCAAGCCGCCCCAGCATGATCGAAGTGAATATGCGTTAGAAAAACATGTTTTATTTGACTCATTTTAAAACCCAATGCCGTAATAGCAGCTTTCAAAACAGGCAGGGTAGAGTGCGGACCTGTTTCCATCAATATCAAATCTGAACCAGATTTGATGAGATAAGCGGCAATCGTATTGCTTTGCCCTTGAAAATTGAGGTCAATAGTATGTATTTTGTATTTTATCTTCATATTAGACTAATAATTCTTTGGTTAAGGTAATCGTTAATTTATCCGCATTAATCAATTGTTGATGCAATGATTTTGTTTTAGGCAATTCATAATCAAAATAGTATTTTAAAGTGGCTATTTTGCTTTGATAAAATATTTTATCATCAGCAGCCACCTCATTTTTCAAGGCATTATCAGCCACAATGCCTTGTTTGAGCCAAATCCAACCCATCACCACAAGGCTAAAGTATTCAAGATATAAAGTGGCATCAGCCAGCATAGTTTCTACACCTTTTTCTTTTCCAATTTTAAAAACTTCATTGGTCATGGATTGCATACGCTGTGCAGCTTCGCCCAATTTTTGAGCATATATTGCCAAATATTCATGTTTTACCCCCTCAGTAACAGTATCAATTATTTCATTGCTGAACAGTTGCACAGCTTTACCATTTTCCATGGTCACCTTTCTGCCGAGCAAATCCATACCATGAATGGCGGTTGTGCCTTCATAAATGGCATTAACACGGATGTCTCTATATATTTGTTCTACTGGAAAATCATCGCAATATCCTGCGCCACCCAGTGTCTGAATAGCAGCTGAAACAGACTGAATGCCCATTTCTGAAGGGTAACTTTTAGCAATTGGCGTGAGCAATTCGAGCAGAAGATGGGCATTGTGTTTTTCTTCCTCATTACCTACTTCTACAATATCCGAGTAATAACTGCATTGCGATAGCAGCGCGATAGACCCCTCAGTAATTGCCTTCTGAAAGAGCAACATCCGCTTCACATCCGCATGTTCAATAATCAAAACGGGTGAACTATTAGGGTCTTTATTGCTTGGATGCCGCCCTTGTGGACGCTCGTTGGCATATTTCAAAGAAGCATAATACGCAGCTGAAGCGGCTCCTGTGGCAAGCAGACCCGTTGCAATCCGTGCCTCATTCATCATCTGAAACATATAATTCAAACCTTTGTGCGGCTCGCCCACTAAATAACCAAAGCAATTATCTTTTTCGCCAAACATCAAATGGGCAGCTACGTAGCTTTTTTGACCCATTTTGCCATAAATACCGGCACATTGCACATCATTGGATACCAATTCACTATTTTCTAAACGCAACTTAGGCACTACAAAAAGCGAAATACCTTTTGTACCCGCAGGTGCACCTTCTATCCGCGCAAGTAAAAGGTGAACAATATTGTCCACTGCATCATGTTCACCGCCCGAGATAAATATCTTTTGACCTGTAATTTTGTATATCCCCCCCTCAGTATTTTGACCATTATTTGAGGCAACCGGTACTGCAATTGACGTTAAATCAGTCAATGAACTACCTGCTTGAGGCTCGGTCAGTGCCATCGTGCCTTGCCACGCGCCTGAAAACATAGGCGGCAAATAGGTTTGTTTCAAGGCTTCCGAACCAAAACTCATGATGAGATTTGCTGCGCCCTGCGTCAAAAAAGGGTAGGCAGCATTGACATTAGCAGCGTAAAAACTCAATAAAGCAGCATGAAAAAGACTCATAGGCATTTGCATTCCGCCATATTCTACGGAGGTAGGAGCTGCAATCCAACCACCTTCAGCAATAGCATTAATCAATACTTTAAGTTGTGGATGCGTTTTGACTGAGCCATTATCAAAATAGGCTTTTTTTCTGTCCATTTCCATGTAGAAAGGGAAAAGATGTGTATCTGAAATTTGTTTAGCAGCATCCAATGCCATTTCAAAAGCATCGCGGTCATAATCTGCAAAACGGGGAAAGCGGTTGAGTTTATCAGCTTCAAGCATTTCAAAAATGATGAACCGAAGATTGCGGTAACTAAGATATTGATTCATAAAGTAATGTGAACAGTTTTAATTAGTTAAGGATGTTTTATGGAAATTATACTTCAATGTCTCAGAGTGTTATCATATTTTAAAATAATTATTTATATAAAATATTGAAAATAAGCTGTTTATAGATGAAATTGAAGTGCATCTGTACTATAACTTATTTTTAACAATCTAAAACGCCTCAAAGTTGACTTTTTTCTTTTAATTTGCGAAAAACAAAGCCGATGATTTATATATTTTTATGTGTTTTTTTTACTCATACTCAAACCCGTTTGTTGCCTGAAAACAGCGCGATGAATAGACCCCTCAGTATTTCGGTGCTATCAGCTGCCGATTTATCTGAAAAAATTGATATATCGGGTCATTGGGAAGGCACTATCACGCGCGACGAAGGCGGTGGCAAACGCACCGTTTATCAAATGGAAATTGACGTCAATCAAAAAGATAAAGAGATTACGGGCATTTCTTATGTTCATTACGACGATGGTACAAAGCAATACCACGCTAAAATGGCATTTTTAGGTAAAATAAATGGCACTTATTTCAAATATTTTGAAACCAAAATTATATCATCCGATGCCATACCCAGCACGGAATGGTGCATCAAAAAAGTAGAACTTATTCACCGAATTCAAGATACTCGACCCACTTTAGAGGGTATGTGGGAGGGCATAACCACACAAGGTGAATGTACACCAGGGCGCGTTTTTTTGCAGAGAAAACCGCCGCGGGTGTAGGACACATAATATTTTAACTTGCAGCAAGTTTTGAAATGCATAACAAATTGATTATCAATAATTTATAAAAATAATAACACCATTAAAGAGGTAGATTATATCATAGTAGGGCAAGGTTTGGCAGGTTCGCTGCTGGCACATTGTCTATTGCAGAAAGGATGTAAAATAGTAGTGATAGATGATGCTTTTACTGAGGGGGGGGCAACAAAATATAGACCATCTTCGAGTGTAGCAGCAGGTGTTATTAACCCGATAACCGGGAAGCGGTACGTGAAATCATGGCGCATAGATGAGTTGCTACCCGCCGCGCGTGACATGTATCAAGCTATTGAAAAATTATTAAAAATACCCATTTGGCAGGAGCGTTCATTGATTCGGACACTTCAAAATGTGGAAGATGAAAATCAATGGTTACTCCGCAGCAGTTACGCTGATTATGCGGCATATTGTACTGAAAAATGTACCCCCGCCTGCCACGCTCTGCTCGCAGTGACAGAATTAGAAGGCTTAAAAGCGAAGATTCAAGAGTTTTATTCTTTTGCTGAAATAAAACAAGCGGCTCAAGTACATATCCCTGTGCTCGTGAAGCATTTTAGGCAATACTTAATGGCTCAAAATTGTTATTTTCAAGACAATTTTGAATACAATGATTGTATTTTAAAAGATAATACTATTTTTTATAAAGAATTAAAAGCTCAAAAAGTCATATTCTGCGAAGGGGCAAAAGGGGTTGACAATCCTTATTTTAAGTGGTTACCTTTTAATTTGGATAAAGGAGAATTATTGATTGTAAAAATCCCTCATTTTAATTTAAATGTTATCTTCAAACACCATATTTCAATTGTGCCATTAGGTGATGATTTGTATTGGGTAGGCGCCACCAATGATTGGCATTTTACAAATGCTCAACCTACTGAAGCGAATAAGCAATTGATTATCAATGAATTACAAAAAATATTAAAATTGCCTTTTGAAATTATAGACCATCAATCAGCTATTCGCCCTACGGTGAAAGATAGGCGACCGTTCATTGGCTTTCATCCTGATTTTCCATTGATGGCTATCTTTAATGGCTTCGGCACGAAGGGTGCCTCGCTCATTCCTTATTGGGCGAACCAATTTTCAGACGTTTTACTGAGGGGGGGAGAAGTGGACAAAGAAGTGAATATCAAAAGGTGTGTTAAGGCGAGGATAGTGGCTTGAGGCATCGAAGTGAAAGTTTTCAAAAAATACTGAGGGGGTGATGACAGAATTTTTTGAGATTTTGTAAATTTGTATTA
>JAYUUR010000133.1:0-5731 GCA_043754475.1 Saprospiraceae bacterium
AACCTTGCGAGGGTTCAAAACCCTCGGAAGGTTATTTCGAAAAATTTAGAATTAAATTTGGTAGTTTTTTTCTATAAAGTAACTTTTAGACCTTATTACACAACCCTGTTGAAATGCAAAAACGTGTAGGCTTTAGCCAAAAACTTCGGAAGTTATGGGTTAAAACCCTTTAAGTTCTGTATCATTTTGCCCCACCATAAATGGTGGGGTTAGTCAAACTTTAGAACCAATCTCCCCTGCCCCTTCGGGGGCAGGGGAGCTATTCAAAAATGTCAATCATTCAAGCCGCTCCAACAAATCTTTAGATTTTTTTTGATAGCCTTTATTGCTTTCGGTGGAGAGACCCCTCAGTATTTCTTTGGTTTTTTCTATATTTTTAAGCTTTAAATATGCCATTGCCGTGTACCAACGGGCTTCATTGATACTTGGAGATGTTGGAGAGATTCTCTCTAAAACAGCGATGGCTTCAGTGGCTTTATCGGATTCTAAAAGAGCATTGGCTTGATATAAATAGAGCGTATCATTTTGTAAATGCAGTGCATTAAAATCTTTAGACGCTTGTTCGAATGCGCCATTATCGTACAAAGTGAGGGCAGTAAATAATTGAGCACCTTCTACTTCGCCGTATTTATCAATGGCTATTTGCCTTTGCTTTTGGCTTTCTTCACTGTCTCTCAACGACTTTGTCCAAGTGTTGATTTTAGGTTCATAATATGCGGCAAATAGCTTTTCAGGCGTATTGTCATTTTTGAAAGCTATCCAATACACGGCAATGCCTAAAAACGCTATGCTCGCTGCTGCCAACCACCCCCTCCTGCCACGCAAAGCTCGCAGTGACAAATGGGGCTTATAGACACTTTTGAGTGGCTTTATATCAGCATTATATTTAAGCGAAGGCGTTAATTTAGCTTGTTCGGCTTTCAGAATGGCTCTCACATCCGCTTGACCTGCTAAATATACGGCAGAGATGGCATCTTGAAAAGAGTCAAAACCTTCTTTAAAATGGCTATCAGAGCACAGTTTTTCATTGAAAGATTCAAGTTCGAGTTCAGAGAGTTGATCGTCTAAACGGCGCACTATCAAATCAATATCGGAATCAGTTAAATTATTCATTTTTTTTCAGAATTAAAACTCTTAAATGAGCGATGCATTTTGCTTTGGTGACATACACGGTTGTCTCATCTTTGTAGTTCATGATTTCTTTAATCTGAGACGCCTTCAGATTGTCATAAAAACTAAGCGTTAACAACTCTTGACATTTTTTGCCGAGTTCAGCAAAGGATTTAAGTAATACAGTTTGCTTTTCCTCTTTCATTTCAAGGAGGACAATTTGAGATAAAATATCCTCTTCCATTGGTGTATCTACAGGTGCCATATCATCTATTGAAACAGTGTGTTTATCACTTTTATATTTTTTCATCAAAAAGTTTTTGCCTATGGCTATGAGATAGTTTTCTACAGTAGCCGTCAAAACGGTTAAATGTCCAGATGTTACATTACTATAAAATATGGTCACCGCTTCCATGTATGCTTCAATGAGTGTATCCTCATCAAAGGATTGATTCCATGACTTCATAAAGCGCAAAAACGCTTGTTGATAGTGCGGATACATCACGGTCAAAGCTTTTTGCCGCCCTTCCTGTATTTGTTTGATAACGTCCTCTCCAGAGTAAACTATTTTGTTGTCTTGGCTATTCATACTCTTGTAAATTCTTTCTTGTAAAGCTATACAATAAGTTTAAAAAGCCAACCATTCTTTGTTGAAATCATTTCAAAAGGTAATACCTAAAATGGTAAAACCTTAACTTTTTAAAGCACCCCCTCAGTATTTTTTGCTATACTTAACTATTATTAATTTTTTTTGTAATTTTATTACTAACTTTTGATAAGGTTTTACGAGTTTTGGTATTAATAAATAATAAGCAGTTATCGTTTCATAACAGAATACTGATACTTGCGAAATGCACATTTATTTCAATATTTTAAAAACCCTTATTTTACTATGAAAAACATATTTGTTTGCTTCAAAGATTTACAAACGGGACCCCCCAATCTGATTCCTATACTTAAGGAATTTGGCTTAAAGGAATTCAAAAATGTCTTAGATGAAAATCAATTTTATGATTTAAAGAAAGATAAGTTCAACGTTCAATCAAGTACCCCGAAACCTGATACTACCCAATCGAGTAAAGTATCTAAACCATTAATTAAAAAAAAGATGGATAGTACTCAAAGTTCTGCCATGATGCAAAGCATTGTTACTGAAAATGAATACACACAAAAGTTATTCAGAATATGGAAAATTGTTTTGAAGGATGGTGTAGATGATGAAAAAGTGCTTAAAAAATTGCAAGGGTTAGATTTCATAGAGTTTGCTCATTTTGCTAATATATATCAATTGCACGCCAATTCAAATGATCCTCGACATAATGATCAATGGCATATACCACAAATTCAAGCTGATTTAGCATGGGCTTTCACTCAAGGAAACGGTAGCATTGTGGTGGCGGTTATTGATAGCGGTGTTGACTACAATCACATTGACATTAATCAAAATATGTGGAGAAATTCTCCAGGTGGCAATTATGGTTTTGATATGCTAACAGGTGGTGAAGACCCTATGGATATGACTGGGCATGGAACTCATGTGGCTGGCTTGATTGGAGCAATTATCAACAATAATATAGCTACGAATGGCATTGCAAAAGTTAAAATAATGGCTATCAAGGCATTTGGTGGAGCTGAGGATGATGATGGATATATGGTTAGAGCCTTATGGAAGGCTGCAGAGATGGGTGCTAAAATAGTTAATAATAGTTGGGGACCTAAAAAACCCCAAGGTCCTCATACAACTCTTGAAACAGCCCTCAGAGCTTTAGCATCTTTAAATATTATTTGTGTTTTTTCAGCAGGAAATAGAAATAGGAAAATAGATACAGTATTTCCAGGAAAAAGAGAGAATGATATAATTATAGTAGCGGGTTCTAAAAGAAATGATACTAAGACGGATGATTCAAACTTCGGAGACAAAGTCACTATAGTTGCCCCTGGATTGGAAATTTATTCTTTACATAGAATTTCGGGAACCAATGAAATGGGTGGCACTTCTGCAGCGGCACCCATTGTAAGTGGTGCAATTGCTTTATTATTAACGCATTCTCCAAACTTAACTTTGGCTGAAATTAAAAACTTACTTCGGATATCTTCTGATAGATTAGTAGGAACAGGAACAAACTTTAATACCAACACAGGTAGGCTAAATATCTATAATTTATTACTTGCAAATAATCCGGCATTAAGAAGTCAAGCACGAACAATATCTGAAAATCCTTTACCTCATCCTTTAAATGAAAGAAATATGAATCCTGAAATTAAAAGATTCGAACTATTCCAATTTATTTTAGTCAATTATCTCAAAACTAAACTAAACAGAAGCTTACAAGACGATATTGGAATTGACAATATCTCCGATTTTATAACGCGGATAATAAGCGATAATGAGCCGGAAGTTGATTTGATTGAACAAATTGAAATGACTGAAAAATTATTGTGGATATATAGAGATGTTGCAGAAATGTACTCGATACTTGATAGCCCCGATCTCTGCCCCAGTGGCTACTATGTCTGTACTACTGCTGGAGTTACAACATGCTGTCCAAATGGTCAAATAATGTTAGTTGCTAATGAGCCTGAGAATGAAGAAGCAGAGCCTATTAATATTTCCGATTTGCTGAAGAACAATGTATTTTTATATTGGAATTGTGATGTATCCATTTATCACACCATCAATCCTAATATGGAGACTAAAAAAGTACAGGTGGAAGAAATCTTCTTAAGACCTAATTCCGGTATTAAAATATTGGATTTGAATGATATTGAGGATATTAATGTAAATAATATAAAAACCATTCATTTTGGTGCACCATACAATATATTCATCAATCTATAGGCTTGTACTCTTTCTTTCATTAAGTTGCCTCAGCCAAAAAGCTTACAGCCAATTAAATTTGAAAGATAGCATGACCATAAAAGCCTTATCTGACTCTATATTTCATCATGTATTTATAGATCCGGATAAGGCTTTGTCTTTTGTGAAAAGGAAAATGGACTTTTGCATTGCCATAAAAAACACAAGGCATTATTTAAATACTTTATCTGAAAAGATGGGAGTTCATGTTTTATCAAATAGATTGATAGACCTCTCAAAAGATTTTGAGGATTTTGATATTGAATTTAAGCGGTTAAATACTCACAATGGGATAAATGAGAGAGAGAAATATGATGAGTTATTTGAAAAAGTAAATAATATAAAATCAGTTTATTATTTTCAAATAGCAGACTATGGTAAGGTTAAAGACTATATTGCTAATCAATTATCACCTATTCAAAATAAAAATATTTTAGCAAATGAAGACTATTTAATGATTTACAGGCTTAATCAAAAAAGTGCTGAGGTCAATCTGCGGATAGGGAATTATCAAGCTGCCATTAATGATGTTGAAGAAGGGCAGGATGCACTAAATAAGATTAATTTAAAAGATCGTAATAGGGTTGAAATGCAAGCTTTTGAAGAATTATCAGATATTTACCTTAAAATCAAGCAATTTGACAAAGCGGAATATTATTTTAATAAAAAATTAGAGAATTTTGAAATCCTTAAAAATGATAAAAGTATTATTTTAGACCTGTTGAATAATTATTTCTCAGCTTCAAAATTTTATTTCACCATTGATAAAGTTGATAAAAGCCTATTTTACTTAAATAAATTGGAGAAATTAGCCAATAAAAATGACAACTATTTAGTAAGGGTTTATACTCAACGCGCCTTAATCAGTGTAAAATCAAATAAACTCTCAGAAGCATTATTTTACTATGAAAAGGCTTTGAATTTATCCTTAAAAATATTGGGCAATAAGCACTTTCAAGTGAGTCAGATATATCTTGAAATGGCTCGACTGTATCAAAAACAAAATAACTTCACTCAATCTTTAGAATGTGCTCAATCCGCCCTCATTGCTTTTTTTACAAAATTTGAGAGCCGCGATTGGCGCAACAACCCCTCAGTATCAGACGTGTTTTCTAAGAAAGATTTGTTAGAAACCTTAGATTTTAAGGCAGGTTTGTTGTTGGAGTTAGCTAAAAAGCAGCCTGAGTATTTGGTTGCCGCTTATAATACAGCGCAATTAGCCGCAGGATTAATAGATAATATCAGAGCCGATTACACCTCCGATTTTGATAAACAATACCTCGCAGAGTGGAGCTATGGGGTGTATGAAAAAGCCATCAATAGTGCCTATCTCATGTATGAAAAAACAAAGGATGCGCAATATATCAACACAGCATTCAATGCTCTGGAGCGCAGCAAATCTATTGTGCTATTAGAAGCCCTCAAAAGTGGAAAAGCCGAAGCTGCCTTGAGCAACGACGACCGCGAAAAACTCTATCTACTCAAAGCACAACTTCAAAAACTCGAAAAGCAAATATATGACGAAACCACTCAAAACAAAAAATCACCCGACGACCCCTCAGTAAAAGCCTTACAAAATCGCCTCATTGACACACGCCGACAATATGAGGCTTTGGTGAAAAGTTTTGAAACGCTTTATCCCGACTATTATAAGGTGAAATACAATCCAACCTTTGCTCAACTCAAAGAAGTGCAGCAACGATTGCCCAAAGACGGGTCAGCCGTTATATTGGAGTATTTTGTAGGCGACCATGATATTTATAC
>JAYUUR010000134.1:0-17205 GCA_043754475.1 Saprospiraceae bacterium
TTAGTTGATTGGATTGTGTTGCAACTCACCAGTAGCTAATTGTTCGCCATGTTTTTTTTCTTTACTTCATATCATTGTTTTTTACGTCCAGTAGTATAACCAAGCTATTAAAATCTATTAAAATCTATTATGAGAAAACCTGAAATCAAAAACCTTAATTATTTTGAAAATATAGCCGCTAAAAGACCACAACGAAGAAAACGTTTTAGCTATTATTGGGATGATATTACCAATTATTGCAACTACTTTTCAACCGATACCACTAAAGTATTGGAAGTGGGCTGCGGCACAGGTGAGTTGTTAAATCGCCTTCAAGCTGGCAGCAAAACAGGTATTGATTATAGCCCCTCAATGATTGAATTGGCGCGTAAACAATTTCCCGACATCCATTTTGAAACCATGCACGCTGAGGATATTCAGTTGAATGAAAAATATGATTTGATAATCGTTTCCAACCTTATCGGCTTTTTGGATGATGTGCAAGCAGTATTTAATCAGCTTCACAAAGTGAGTCACGAGCGCACAAAAATTATTGTCACTTATTATAATTATCTATGGGAACCTGTTTTGAAAACGGGTGAACGTTTAGGTATAAAAGACCCGAGTCCTCTACAAAATTGGTTGTCCACCAAGGATATTAATAATTTGTTGATGTTAGCAGGTTTTGATGTTTATCGCAATTCAAAGCGGATGATATTTCCTATTTATATCCCTTTGATTTCTGAATTTTTAAACAGATTTGTTGCCAAATTGCCCTTTTTTAAGCATTTAACTTTGAATAATTTTTCCTTTGCTACTCCTATTTCAACTGTTAATACTGAGGGGTATGCCGACAAATACAGTGTTTCGATAGTCATACCTGCGCGCAATGAAAGCGGAAATATTGAAAATGCTTTGCTGCGAATGCCCGAATTCAGTAAGCACTTGGAAATCATTTTTGTAGAGGGCAATTCAACTGATGATACTTGGCAAACCATTCAAAAAGTTTCGAATCAATATAAAAATCAGTTTGATATAAAAATCATGCAACAAGACGGTAAAGGTAAAGGCGATGCTGTTCGGAAAGGATTTGACCAAGCAAAAGGCGATATTTTGATGATATTAGATGCCGACCTTACCGTTCCACCGGAAGATTTACCTAAGTTTTATGATGCTATTGCCTCAGGTAAAGGTGATTTTATTAATGGTTCAAGATTGGTCTATGCGATGGATACAAAGGCTATGCGTTTTTTGAATTTATTGGGCAACAAGTTTTTCAGTCTGATGTTTAGCTGGTTGCTCGATAGACCGTTTAAAGATACGCTGTGCGGCACAAAGGTTATTTTTCGAGAAGATTATAAAAAACTCATTGCCAATAGAAAGTTCTTTGGTGATTTTGACCCTTTCGGTGATTTTGACCTAATTTTCGGCGCATTCAAATTGAATTTGAAAATTGTTGAATTACCCATTCGATACCGTGAGAGGGTTTATGGCGATACCAATATTTCTCGTTTTCGACATGGTTTTATTCTCTTGAAAATGTGTGTTTTTGCAGCGCGAAAAATTAAATTTAGATAATTATTGATTTTTACTTAGGGGTAGTTTTCTTTCTACAAACGAGGATTTGAAACTCTTTAAAACATTGATAATCAACACTTTATCCTATAAAGTTGATGAATAGAAACAAGGAAACGGGTGATTTTTTGTAATTAAACAACAAGAACTATATGAGCATATAGGTGTTATGAGTTAACTTTACATCGTCAAATTAAAAAAACTGACTCGAACGATTTGTTCACAAAATTTCTTAATTCATTATTTCCTTTATGGCAATTCTTATTTTTTTTATCACTCAGTGGTATCTCTCTATTTTTACTCAAACATTTTTTTTGCACCGGTATGCTGCCCACGCAATGTTCACAATGTCTAAATTTTGGGAGCGGTTCTTCTTCATTTTTACCTTTATTTCTCAAGGAGCGAATTATCTAAGTGCCTATGGATACGGCGTGATGCACCGCATGCACCACGCGTTTGCGGATACGGACAAAGATCCGCACTCACCTAAATATGCCAAAAATATTTTCGATATGATGTGGCAGACTTATCAAAATTATAATAAAATAACCTATAAAAAAGTTGACATTGAAGGGCGTTTCACTCGCAATGTACCTGAGTGGCTGACTTTTGACAGCTTGGCAGGGCATTATTTGATGCGGCTTGTTTGGGTGGTCGGCTACTTTTTTGTCTATTGGTTTTTAGCAACGGCATGGTGGCAATGGCTTCTGTTTCCGATTACGTTAGCGATGGCACCTGTTCATGGGGCTATTATTAATTGGTTTGCCCATAAATTTGGCTATCGGGAATTCGAAATGACCAATACGTCAACCAATTTCCTCCCGTTCGACTTCTTAATGATGGGTGAATCTTATCACAACAATCACCACCACCATGATAAAAGTGCCAACTTCGGTATTCGCTGGCACGAAGTCGATTTGACTTACCTAATCATACTTTTATTGGATAAAATAGGTGTGATTCAGTTGAAACCCATACCTACCAAAGGATGAGTGGTTTAAATAAACAAAAGTATCAACGTCAATAAGATGCCACCAATGGTAAAATACATACCTTTTTTGAAAATACTCGTGCTTGGCATAAACATCCAAAATGAAGAAATGACAAAAAAGAATAAAGACAATCCGAAGAAAATATTGAAAAAGAAAAGCGGGTCTGCACTTTTTGCTTTGTGAAGATGCGTCATTTTTTCAATCACACGAGGCAATTCTTTCACCGTGTATTGGGCTGTGCCTGTGCTTTTATCATAAGTTCCGTTTTTGAAAAACAGCACATTGCCTTCTTCTTTATCAATTTTCAAATCCCTCATTTGCAATAGTTTACCCACTTCATCTGGCAATGCATTGACTTTAATTTGTTTGGTTATTTGTTTTTCTTGTTTTAAAAAATCGGTATCCCGAAATATCATAACAACACCGCTCAAGGCATAAACTGCCATGATACCCACTAAAAAAAAGCCCAAATAGCGGTGAATAATCCGCATATTGAAAGAAAAAGATTGATTGATTGCCATTGTTTTAAATTTTGAAATTGAAAAACTTGTTTAAAATGTCATTGCAAGGAACGTGGTACTGAGGGGTACACATTATTTATAAAGTTGTTGAAGCAATTTTAAGGCTATTCTTTTTATTATCCTGCTTCACTTCATGAGCAATCAACAATTGATTTCCAATGATTAAACCGGTTGAATTGGTCGCATTATCCGAGCCTTCAACGGATAGCGTTTCGGATACTTTAACCCCATTAATTTTTCTGAAAACAAGTTGCGTTTTATCCTTCCCTTGTTCCCAAAGCATAGCCGATACTTGTGATGAAGACATCAAACTGGGATTTTTTACTGAGGGGTCATCTAAAACAAAAAGCTTTTTACCATCTTGAGTGACTAATCTAATACCTGACTCCGTTTCAGCACCTGAATACCAAGCGATGAGAGCACTTTTACCATGCGTGCTTGACACTGCTCCACTGTGCGGACAACCATTTATTTTCCAACCATCGTTGTGGACGATTTGAGGTTTTGAAAACGTAGCGCCATTATCTTTTGAAGTCATTTTGGCAATGTCTCGAACATCATCATTATTATCTCGATAATACACATTCAATGCCCCATTCGCATCTACCAAAAGATTGATATTGCAACAATCACAAACCACAGGATCAATCAGTTTTTCAGGTTGAAACACACCATTTTTAGTAGTAACAAGGCGTAAATCCCGTTCTTCATGCTTAGTGCTGCCTTTCACATCTTTCAAATAAACCACTGCAATTTCATCATTGGGCATCAAAGCCACATCAAAAAAGCTTCTCACTATACCTTTTGTCGGGTCAGAATCAACCGACTCAGGTTTTGTCCAAGTCGCTCCACCATCTTTTGACTGGCAATAAACAAGGTCTGATGACCGTCCACCCCGACCTCTGCCACCAGTACCTTCTTGAGGGCTTGCTGTTGCGGGAACATCTGCTCGATTCGTAAAAACAGCTATTAAACTGCCATCTTTTTTCGCTATCACTTTTGCCCGCATCAAACGGCTGTTGCTGATGCCATTGCCTTCATAAATCACTTTCTTTTCTGAAAATGTTTTGCCTTTATCTTGTGAAAATGCCAAGCAAAATGAGGTCATACCTTGCTCATCTTTTTCAGTCCAAGAAAGCAACACCTCACCCTTTGGCGTTTGTGAGAGCAAAGGCATTGAATAGGCTTTTGTGTCATCCGTTAAAAATACTGAGGGGATAGTTTTTGCAGATTTGAATAAAGATAAATTGGTCGCACCTGTCCATTGAGTAATATCCTCAGCCTGCATGGGACTACACATCGGTATTTCAGAAACAGATTTCGATTTGTCAGATTGATGGTCACTAAAAAATGCCCAACAGCTAAATAATACGACATTGAAGGAAATAATGAGCTTTATCATTGAATTTTTGAAATTTGAGTGAAAAAATAAAGGGAATACAACTCTTTTGAATGAGCGTATAAAAGTAAAAATAATTCTCATTCTAATATTGAAAAGCCGACAATTAAGGCAATTGTGAAGATGAAAAAGGGGATTGTGGCGGGGTGGGATTGAATTTTTATACCCCTCAGTATTGGGCATAAACAAGCGGTTTCTAAGGAGACTACAATTTTAAAATTAAATTTTTCAATAACTTAGAGAAAAAGCTACTTTTGCTACACAAATTAAAATAACCAACTATTATAGAGGATAATTCAGCCGCAACAGCCTATATCAGCATTGTCGAATTTTCGCAACCATCAGCTTTATTTATTCAAAAATGACAAATACAGAATTGCTCAATTTACATCAACAAGCCATGTTTTTCGCACAAGATGCCTTAGTTGCAACCCAACATAAGGACACGGAAAAAGCTTTTGAGCTGAATCAAAAAGCCTTTGATATAGAACGCCAAGTGGCTTTGTCCTTAGTGGATTCTCAAAATGAGCCTTTTCGATCAATTATCATGCGGAGTGCTGCCAGTTTAGCTTTGGATATAAAGCAATTTCGTGAGGCTGAAATATTTATTTCTCATGGACTTCTTGGCTTACCACCTGATGATATTCACCAAGAATTATTAGGTTTATTAGACGATATGAAACAACAAATGCTGTCGAAAGATAAAAATGAAACCATTACGCTGATTGGCTATTTAGAAAGCGCGAATGTTCGAACAAAAAAAATACGCCTTGTCAATGGTACTGAAAATAAAGACATTACCGTAACAATTGGTTTAGCAGATATGGTGCGGAAATTTTTTGATAATAAAGTGCGGGCTATTGTTCGAAAAACACGCGGCAATCAATATGAGTTGATTAATCTTGTGAGAGAGGAATGAGGTGTACCCCTCAGTATTTTGCATAAAAAAAAGCGGCTTCGGGAGGGAAGCCGCTTTTTTTATGAAATCAATTGAGTGCGTGACAAAATCGGGGCGGGGAAGCGTACAATCATAGGAAGATTTTAAATCTTCCTATGATTATGCCCGATTTCCAGAGAAAAAAAACGACTTGCCCCGATTTTGTCATGCACTCATATGAATTATATAAGTTTGGCTTTGCAAAACCTCTTTTACACACAGATTTTTTCGGATGTGCAGTAATTTTTGAGCGAAAATTTTTTTTTTGCTTGTAAAATCTAAAATTGTCCGTAGATTTGTCCGTGTCCGTAAAAATGTCCGCAATATGATTAATGTCAAATTTTACTTAGATAAGGCAGATAAAAGCAAGAAATATCCAATTCATCTCGTCTTACGCCAGAAAGAGTTGCAAATAAAAGTTGCGACGGGCGAAAAAGTGATGAAAAAA
Source organism: Saprospiraceae bacterium (assembly GCA_043754475.1). GTDB lineage: Bacteria > Bacteroidota > Bacteroidia > Chitinophagales > Saprospiraceae > JAAFJT01. The sequence continues at coordinate 5,852 of JAYUUR010000134.1, forward strand.
GACTGGGATAATAAAAACCAGTCTGTTAAGGATACTGCTTATTCTCACAAGTCTATAAATAAATTTTTAAATTTCTTAAAACAAGAGGTTGAAAAGTATTTTGAAACTGAACCACATTCAAACTTTACTGATAAAAAGGTTAAAGACAAAATTACTGCGCTTGTCAATAGCCGAAAGGTAAACACCGACATTAATATTGTTAGTGAAAATATGGCGGCGTATGAAAATAAAGAAAAAGTAACTTTTGTAGATTTATTTGCAGGAGCAGGCGGTTTTAGCGAAGGGTTTTTACAAGCTGAACATGGTAATAAATATTATGATTTTAGGTTGGGAAGCGATATAAATGAAAATTGCGAATTAACGCACCTCGCCAGATACAATTACCAATTGGGTCTTGATACAGAATTTTTACGTCAAGACATTACAGAGCCAGATTTTTTAGATAATTTTTTGAAAAAACTGCATGGAACTAATGTAGATATTGTCTGTGGAGGTCCTCCATGTCAAAGCTTTAGTCTGGCAGGAAAACGTAAGAAGTTTGACAAAAAAGATGATTTGTTCGCCCATTATCTTAAAGTTATCAGACAACTACGCCCTAAATATTTTGTTATGGAAAATGTTAAAGGCATTTTGACAAAAGAAGAAGGACGAATTAAAGAGATGATATTGCAAGAAATAAGGTCTATTGTTGATTTAAAAGAGTTCAGTCAATTAATCCATTTTGTGGCGCAACTTAGAAAAATTGAGACAGAACAGCTTTTTATTTTAGACTGCTATACGATGCGTTTGCAGTTTGAAAAAGCAACTGATAAGGAATATGAACAACTAAAAAACGGCTACATTCTTAATTTAGAAAACAAATTCAGACTTCTAACACCAAAGATTGTTGATTATAAAACAAGCAAAACGGATAAGAATATAAGTACAATTAGACATGGATTTAATTTATTAAAAAGGAGCAAAGAGTTGTCGTACATTAGGAAAAAAGTGATAAATGAAAAATCATTTTCTGATTTAGATAATGACTTTTTTGCTCAACATTTTGATGATTTTTTGACATCAATTGAACCAGAAACCATTGTCGGAAAAATTCAAGTTGCTTTCAATAATTTAAAGCCCAAAGAAGATTTTTTGAAAGAAGTAAACCATATAATCACGGCACTCGAAATATTTTCCTATTCGTTTGATGAATGTGTCAATGGTTTAAAACCCTTCGTTTTGAAGGCAAATAAGGAACGCGAGTTTGATGAAATACTATCACACATCAGATTGTACAAAATAGAGCAACCTTTTGTTGCCTTGGCTTCAAATTATGGTGTACCTCAAAACAGAGAACGTGTATTATTTATTGGTTGTCGAAAAGACCAAAAACTCATAACAGATATTCCTGCGACAGTTAGCGAAAAAGAGAAAGTCAATGTGTTTGAAGCACTATACGATTTGGATTTTGTAGGCAATGATGAGGAAAGATTTAATTATGAAAAAGTTGATTTAAAAACACAATACAACGGCTCAACTGAAAAGATACTATCTCTAATACGGAAACGAAATATTGATGGAAAACCAAACGAAAAGGCAGGATTAAGTTATGCCGAATGGTCAAAAAAGGGTCGTTTGAATGGGCGTTTTGCCAATGCCAAGAACCCTTTTTATGTCAGAAATTTTGAAGAACTTGAAAATACTTTATCTCATTTGGTTGCTCCTTTACATAATCATAAAACGAGTAAACAAAATGATGTTGTTGTAAAAAGATTGGGTGTTATTTTAGAGACAGGCGATTATGATTTAGCTAAAAAGGAATTGAAAAGCATTGGATTAGATTCTGAAAAAAGAAGCTACAATGTTTTGAAACCTGAAAGTCAAAGTTCAACAATCATGACAATTGCTGATGATTATATCCATTATTCAAATCCACGAGCATTGACTGTTCGAGAGATGGCGAGGTTGCAGTCCTTTGATGATTCTTTTGTGTTTCAAGGAAAACGCTCAACTGGTGGCAATAAAAGAAAATTTGAAGTGCCACAATTTACGTTAGTTGGAAATGCTGTCCCGCCTTTAATGGCTCGGGCAGTAGCTTTGGAAATACTAAAAAACATTAAATAGTCTATGCGACAACTAACTGATATTGAAATAAATAGAATAAAATTACTCACTGAAAATTCAGTGGAATTAACTTTAATTGAGCCAACTCGAACTGGTTTAGTAAAGTCAATTATGGACGCAACTGGTTCAGTTCGTTCTTATTTGAAAGCAAAACATATTCATGATTTTGAAACCCAAAGGCAAGGACCAGAAAGTAAAATTCTAGTGAAATCGTTTTTGATTAAAAATGAAGAATTTGTTGATTCAATAGTTTCGTTGTATCGTCCAAATACCAAAAAAGGCGACCCTCGGATTTGGTTTAGAGGGTTGGGAAGCTATGTAAAAGCCAACGATATTTTGGGTATTATTGAATTCGAAAAAGCATTGTATGTTTTGAATATTACTCAACTTGATTTGGAAAAATTATTGACGCAGGAATTTACCAATCCTTTGAAAGAGCTTGTTAATGAAATCAAGCTATTATCGAATGAAGTTGCCGACGAATTGCTCAATATGCTCAATAAAATAGCTAAAACGGGCTTTATCCCAGCAATGTTAAATGCAGATACGGCAATAGGAAGAACTCTTGAAACACTTTTAGGCATCGATATTAATTCTTCTAAAAAGCCAGATTACAAAGGAATAGAATTAAAATCCTACCGAGACAAAAGAGGAAATAGAAAAAACTTGTTCTCACAAGTTCCAGAATGGAATATAAGTAAATTCAAAAGCTCTGCTGAAATTTTGGATAACTTTGGATATAGCCGAGGGGAAGATTTTAAATTGTACTGTACTGTATCTTCTCTTGTAAGAAATTCACAAGGGTTAATACTGAAAGTTGATGCAAATACAAGCCAACTTTTAGAAAATTCCAATAAGAATAATATTGGTGATTTTGTCGTCTGGGGCTTAGAAACATTGCACAAACGGTTACTTGAAAAGCATAATGAAACGTTTTGGATAGCAGCTGATTCAAAGATAATTGATGGGAAAGAGTATTTTCAGTATAAAAAAATCGAACATACAAAGAAACCAATTGTATCTCAGTTTGATATTCTATTGGAACAAGGAATTATCACACTTGATCATTTGATAAAACGAAAAATTACAGGAAGCGTCGTGGAGAAAGGACCGATTTTTAAAATCAAACCCAATTCGCTGGATTTACTTTTTCCACCAAGTCAGTCTTATAATTTGTTAGTTTAAAAAAAAGCATTGTCGATGTAGAAAAAGCACCCCCTCAGTATTCACCCCTTCCTAAACCCATAAACGCTCAACTATTCCTGTAATAATCAAGCGTTTATGGTTTAAATAGTTAGTTTTTATTTTATCGGAAAATAAAAGAAACGGTTGCATACCCCTCAGTATACAACCGCTTTTTTTATATTTTTAAAACAATTTGTTAATTTAACTTCATAACTCATTGATTATCAATTTTTTGAAAAGTTAAAAACTTTCCAAAAGTTATTCATTACTCCTCCGACATATCCATCGTGTGAAACACATTCGCCACATCTTCATCATCTTCAAATCGCTCAACAAGTTTGATAACGGCTTCGGCGTCTTCATCGCTCAACTTCTTAGTGACGGTCGGAATGCGCTCAAAAATGGCTTCTTCTACTTCAATATTGCGCTCTTCAAAAAATTTCTGCATGTTGCCAAAATCAGTGAAATTGCACGTAATCACCAATTCATCGCCATCCTCTTTTATTTCATCCAAGCCATAATCAATCATATCCAACTCCAATTCATCAAAATTGGGCATCGCTTCTTTTTTTACTCTAAAAATACCCTTCCGCACAAACATATAATCTACCGAACCACTCGTACCCAATGAACCACCACCGCGATTGAAATGCATACGCACATTCGCTACCGTCCGCGTCGGATTGTCCGTCGTTGTTTCTACGATAAATGCTACGCCGTTCGGACCATACCCTTCATAAACAACTTCTGCAAAATTCTCAGAATCCTTAGAAGTCGCTCTTTTGATAGCGGATTCCACATTCGTTTTGGGCATATTTGCCTTCTTACTGTTTTGAATCGCTAACCGCAAACGCGGGTTATTGCTCGGATCTCCGCCACCTTCTTTTATGGCAATGGCTATTTCACGACCAATTTTAGTAAATACCCGTGCCATATTACCCCAACGCTTCAATTTTGAAGCCTTCCGATATTCAAACGCTCTTCCCATGATTTTTCGATATTAAAATATGTTGATTCATGATGTTAAAATTTAGATTTCAATTAAATGTGAAATTAGGCTTAAAAGTGGCGCAAAGTTAGGATTTTCCCTAAAAAAACAAAACAGACAGTCGTTTTTTCCTACTTTTGCCAAAATTTATTAAATCATTTTGAAATATGTCAAAACCCGGTATTCCACAAGGTACGCGCGATTTTTCGCCTGAGCAAGTTGCGAAACGCACCTATATATTTGATACAATTAAAAAAGTGTTCACTAAATTTGGTTTTCAACCCATCGAAACGCCGACTTTGGAAAACCTCTCAACGCTCACAGGCAAATATGGCGACGAAGGCGATAAGCTCCTTTTCAAAGTGCTGAACAACGGCGATTACCTTTCCAAAGCCGACCCCTCAGTATTGGCAGAAAAAAATTCAAGCAAATTGATTGCTCAGATATGCGACCGAGGTTTGCGCTACGATTTGACCGTACCATTCGCCCGCTATGTAGTCATGCATCAAAATGACATTACTTTTCCTTTTAAACGCTATCAAATTCAACCTGTTTGGCGAGCTGACCGTCCTCAACGAGGTCGGTACAGAGAATTTTATCAGTGCGATGCAGATGTGGTAGGCTCAAACTCATTGGTATATGAAGCAGAATTTGCTCAGATTTACGATGAAGTTTTTAAAAAATTAGGACTCAACGTTGTCATTAAAATAAATAACCGCAAAATTTTATTTGGTATGGCTGAAGCAGCAGGCATTCCAGACAAATTTATGGACATGACTATTGCCATTGATAAGCTTGATAAAATTGGTTGGGCTGGTGTCAAAGCGGAATTGGAAAGCCGTGAAATATCCATATCAGCAATAGAAATGATTGATAAAATATTGAAAGTCAATACCTTAGATGAATTAGAAAAATTTGGCGACAAAAGCCCTTCTTTACTGAGGGGTATCGAAGAGCTTCGGACATTTCACCAATATTTTGATTTAAAACCCAATACAAACGAAATTAAATTTGACATCACGCTCGCCCGAGGTTTGAATTATTATACGGGTTGCATTTTTGAAGTCGCTGCCAAAGATGTGAAAATGGGCAGCATCGGCGGCGGCGGTCGCTACGACGATTTGACGAGCGTGTTCGGTTTGAAAAATGTCTCAGGTGTAGGCATCAGTTTTGGGGCAGATAGGATTTATGATTGCCTCGAAGAACTCGATCTTTTTCCCAAAGAATCGCAGCAAAGTCTGAAAGTGCTTTTTGTGGCTTTTGATGCTGAGAGCCACCGGTATGCCTTTCAAGCCCTCAGCCAAGTACGCGAGGCAGGTATTAATGCCGACATTTATCCAGAGCCGACGAAAATAAAAAAACAGTTGGATTATGCCGACAAACGAGCCGTGCCATTCGTTGTCCTTATCGGTTCGGAAGAGATGGAAACAGGGCAATTAGCCTTGAAAAATATGGTGTCGGGCAAACAGGAGAAGATGGGATTGAACAAAATCATTGATATACTGAGGGGGGCTTTGTAGAGATGTTAGATAAATAGATATTAGATATTAGACTGGTTGTAGGTTTACTAAACTTAATCAAACCGCAATGTTTTCAGTATTTATCATGGATTTTTAATAATTTACACATTATTTTAATGAAAAATAACAACGTTAAAATTCAACAAACGGAAATCCTATCTAAGAATTGGTACATCCTCAAAAAGATAACGTATGATTATCTGAAAAAAGATGGACAATGGCAATCTCAAAGCCGTGAGGCTTACGATAGAGGCAATGGAGCCGCTATTTTGTTGTATAATAAAGAGGCTCAAACGGTCATTTTGACCCGTCAATTCCGAATGCCTACATATATAAATGGGAACAAAACGGGGATGATGATTGAAGCTTGCGCGGGTCTTTTGGATGAACACGATGCTGAAGAATGCATCCGCCGAGAGACTGAAGAGGAAACGGGCTATAAAGTAAAAGACGTGCGGAAAATTTTAGAAGCCTATATGTCGCCCGGTTCGGTGACTGAAAAACTCTTTTTTTTCATTGCCGAATATTCCAAAGAGATGAAAATGACTGAGGGGGGTGGCTTGGAGCATGAGCAAGAAGATATTGATGTTTTAGAATTGTCTGTTGAAAAAGCTTATCAAATGATTGATACAGGTGAGATATGTGATGCCAAAACCATCATGCTTTTATTTTATGCCAAAGTGCATAACATCCTATAAAATCAATGTTTTATACATAAAAATAATTTTAATTAAAAAATAAAAACAATATTACTTACAAAAAAGCCCCCTATGAAATTTATTAAAATTTTACTTTTATTCATCACGCTTTCCCAATCTTTCAATTCTTTTGCTCAAGAAATGTCTAATATTATTGAACAGAGCAAGGGGAATAAAGGTAAAATGTACATATTTGGTGGATGGAATCGGGCGCATTTTACACACTCCGATATTCGATTTAAAGGTGATAATTATGGTTTTACGCTAAAAAATGTGGTGGCTTATGATAGGCAAACGCCTTTCACACTCGACCCTTATTTTCATCCTGCTAAAATTTCGATTCCGCAAACCAATCTCAGAATCGGCTATTTTATCAGTGACCATTACAATATTTCCTTCGGTTTTGACCACATGAAGTATGTGATGTCGCAAAATCAGACTGTAAAAATCAACGGTAAAATCAGCGCGTCGGAGACAAAATACGATGGCGTTTACAATGATAAAGACATCATTTTAACAGACGATTTTTTAACTTTTGAACATACAGATGGATTGAATTATTTAAATTTAGCCATCTGCCGTGTTGATAATCTCTTTGATTTCAATCAATTACGCATTGCAAATTTTGAAATCAATTTTACTGAGGGGGTCAGCATAGGTGCGTTGGTGCCGAGAACCAATACCCAACTTTTGAACAAAAAGCGTTATGACCAATACCACTTTGCAGGTTATGGATTGGATGCTAAGATAGGTTTAAACATTTTGTTTTATAAACATTTCTTTATTCAAAGCGAATTAAAAGGGGGGTATATTAATATGCCTAATATTCGAACCACCGAATCAAAATTAGATAAAGCGGCTCAACATTTCTTTTATATTCAAAATAATATAGTATTCGGTGCATTATTTCGTTTGACAAAATGAGAGCTTCAATACCTAAAAATACTGAGGGGTAGCTAAAGTACAATTTTGAAAAAAAATTGTAGCTAATCCGCCGATAGATTAGTATTTTTGAACTTAAATGTGGAAAAAGTTTTAGCAAATTTAATAAATAGAAAAAACTGATGTTTCAATCAATTTGGGATGATGTAAAAAGAGAATTTCAATATGGTAATATGGTGACGCAACTCATCATTGCCAACTGCACTGTATTTATACTCGTTAATATTATAAAACTGGTTCTGAAAATTCCGAACTCGTTAGATCCTATTCCCTACGATACTTTTTTGCACTTTTTCAGTATGCCCCAGTCAGGTAGTTTTCTATTAACTCACCCTTGGACGCTCATTACCTCCACGTTTTTGCATCAAGATTTCAGCCATATCCTTTGGAATATGCTGGCTTTTTATTGGTTTGGGCGTGTTGTAGGCGACCTTCTGGGCAATCATCGCATTTTACCTTTGTATCTGCTCGGTGGCATTATGGGCAATGTTGTGTTTTTCATCGTCGCCAATACACTGAATATTGGCAGTTTTGCCCTCGGTGCATCAGCGGCTGTGACGGCTATGTTGGCATGTGCGGCGTTGGTAGCACCCGATTATATTTTCAATGTGTTGCTGATTGGTCCTGTCAAATTAAAATACATTGCTTTGGTTTTGATTTTCTTGGATTTGGTCGCTATTGCTAATAATTACAACGCAGGGGGAAGTTTTGCTCATTTGGGCGGTGCCGTTATGGGCTTTATATTTGTCTATGCCTTAAAAAAAGGCATTGATTTAGGCAAACCGATTAATACAGTCATCACCTCCATTACCAATCTTTTTACTGGTAAAAATAAAAAGAAGTTTACTTATCAAAAAGGTGATAACAAATTTGCTCGTTTTGAAAAAGCAGAAAAAACCATCAAAGATTCGAAGACAAAAGGCAATCGGATGCCTGATACTGAGGGGGGTAGCGAGCAAGAGCAATTAGATATTATTTTAGATAAAATCAAGCAAAAAGGCTATGATAGCCTATCGAAAGATGAAAAAGATTTTTTATTCAATGCGAGTAAAAAATAACATAAAATATTGATTATTAACGTTTTATAGAGATTCTGTTTTCGTGAAAAATAGAATCTCTTATTTTTTTCAACTATATGGTTAGTTTTCTAAGGAAGCTCAATTTGTGGCTTATTTTTTTTACACTTATTGCTTATACAGCACCTTTTGTCAGCCCTCAAACATTGTCGTTTGTGCTATTTGTCGGCTTGGCTTACCCGTGGCTTCTATTGGCAAATGTTATTTTTATATTTCTTTGGGCAGCCAGTCGGATGAAATATTGGTGGTATTCGACCGTCTGCGTTTTGCTTGGATGGAGCTATCTGAGCAGCATTGTTGGGTTTAATTTTTTTACAAAAACGCCTACCGGTCAAGTGATAAAAGTGATGACTTATAATATTGGCGGAGGTGGCAACACTGATAATATTTTAAAATTAAACGATTTTTTATCAGCAGAAAATTGCGATGTGATATGCTTTCAAGAATTTGCACCGCCACAAGCGACAGCCTCTCAGATAGAAAGGTTTGATATACTGTCAAAATTTCCATATACCGTCATCAGCAGAAATAATTCAATGCTCACAGTGAGTAAATATCCGATTATCAAAAAAGAATCATTAAGTTTTGATAATCCCAATGGTAGTAATGGTTGTTCTTATGCAGATATTCAAATTAATGACAAAATTATTCGTTTTTATACGGTTCATCTTCGCTCAAATGTGGTAAGTGGTCTGGCAGACGATTTGGCTGAAAATGCCGATTATGAAAAAAGAGCCACTTGGTCAAAAATGATTACGATGCTTCGGCGCGTTCGCATTATGGCGCAGTACAGAGCCAAAGAATCTGAAAAAATTGCTGCTCATATCGCTGCAAGTCCTTATCCGGTTGTTGTTTGTGGCGATTTTAATGACATTCCTGTTTCATATAGCTACAGTACTTTGAGTCAAAATTTGAAAGACACTTACAGAGAAAGAGGATTTGGAATAGGTGTTACTTATAATGGAAATATTCCTGCATTGAAAATTGATCATATTTTAACCGATAAAAAAATAACTGTTTTCAATTCTAAAATTATTAAAGTCAAATACTCCGACCATTTTCCAATGGTCAGCGAAATTGGTTTGAACTATTGACCCCCTCAGTATTTTAAACAAAAAGAGCTTGATATAAATCATCAACCTTTCCAACCGTCTTGATTTTGATAGTAAATTTCTTCTCATCTAAGCCTTTTACATTGTATTTTGAAATATAAATCTCTCTAAAACCCAATCTATCTGCTTCTTGAATGCGCTGCTCGATGCGATTCACCGTTCTGATTTCGCCTGACAAACCCACTTCGCCCGCAAAACAAATATCGTGTGGAATGCTCACATCTTCGAGTGATGAAATTAAAGCACTCACAATTGCCAAATCAATAGCTGGATCATCCACTCGAATACCACCTGCAATATTCAAAAATACATCGTTCATAGCGAAAGGAAAACCGCAGCGTTTTTCCAACACCGCCAAGAGCATACTCAGCCGCCGCAAATCAAAACCCGTTGCCGAGCGTTGCGGCGTACCATAAACCGCTCGACTGACCAACGCTTGCGCTTCAATCAAAATCGGACGCTGACCTTCAATCGTAGAGCAAATAGCTGAACCGCTCAAATCTTCATCTTTTTGAGAGAGTAAAAGCTCTGATGGATTAGAAACTTGCCTCAAACCATTGGATTGCATTTCATAAATGCCCATTTCGTCCGTAGAACCAAAGCGATTTTTCAAGGTTCTTAAAATGCGATACGTATAATTTTGATCCCCTTCAAATTGTAAAACGACATCTACAATATGCTCCAAAAGCTTTGGACCGGCTATTGAACCTTCTTTTGTAATATGCCCGATGATAAAAATGGGGATATTCGTCTCCTTCGCAAAGCGTTGCAACTCGCCCGCCGTCTCACGTACTTGCGAAATACTGCCTGGCGTGGAGTCAATATGCGGTGCAGAAAGTGTTTGGATGGAGTCAATAATAATAACATCAGGCTCTATATTTTGAGCATGTTGAAATATTTTAGAGGTATTCGTTTCAGTCAAAATATAGCAATCCGAATGTTTTTCAGCCACTCGGTCAGCGCGCATTTTTATTTGCTCTTCGCTCTCCTCACCGCTCACATACATGACGCGGGCGTGCAAACCCAGCGTCAATTGCAGCATCAGCGTAGATTTACCAATGCCCGGTTGTCCGCCTATCAGCACCAATGAACCGGGGACAATGCCGCCACCCAATACTCTATTCAACTCTTCATCGGGTGAAATGAGGCGTTGAGTCGTGCCCGTTTTGATATTATTGAGGGGAGTGGGTTTAGGGTCTTCCAGTTTTGAACCTTTCCAAATGCGTTGGCGTTCCTCGCGCTTGCTTTCTTTTTGGATAACTTCCTCTACGTAGGTATTCCACTCGCCGCAAGACGTGCATTTACCCACCCATTTTGGAGAGATAGCACCGCAACTCGTACAAGCGAATATTTTTTTTATAGCACTCAATTTAAGTAGAGATTAGAAAATAGACGATAGACATTAGACCGCCAAATCATTGATAATCAATAGTTTGCAAGATTTTATGACAGCGCTTATTTAGATGATAATACTTATTTTTTATTTTTACAAAAAATGAATTTTATGTAAAAATAATTGGACAAAAATAAAAAAAATGTTTTAAATTTAAATTAAAAATTACCCCCCCTCAGTAAACAACCAAAATTCAAACAAAAAGTTTTAAAAACAATAAATCTATTATTATTTAACTAAAATCATCTAAATAAACGGTGTTATAAAACTTCACAAATTATTGATTGTCAATGATTTGGCGGTCTAATGTCTATCGTCTATTTTCTAATCTCTACTT